>JABGQJ010000016.1 GCA_018648945.1 Victivallales bacterium | reverse complement strand
AATGTGGAAGGCCCCCTGGAATGGGTGGAGATCGAGCGCCTCGCTGAACTGCCCATGTGGGAGGGCGACCGCTACTTCCTGCCCCTCGTCTTCGACGATGACCCCCGCCCCTTCCACGGCTATCTGCCCTACAAGGAGAACCGCCCCGTGGCGTGGAGCTATACGCGGCTGTAGAGCCCGAGGGAGGGACTCATAGCGCCAGCGTGAGGAGGAGCGAACCGAGAATGCACCCGCCCTCCTCCCCGGCTTGTGCCGAGGGCATTCCGGCCCTATGGTTACGGGCTCGCTGGAACGGTCGGCAGAAGCCCACCATTCCCCTCTCTGCCACCCACATGTTGGACCGCAAAACCATGGGCTTGCTCAGTCGGCTCGGTAGGCCACCCCGCCTCCTGTGTATCGCCATCTATGGCGAACCGGGGCTCCGGGAGAAGGCCAAGCCGGTCTCCGAAGTCACCGACGAGATTCGTCAACTGGCCGAACGGATGACCACCACGATGTACGAGAACGAGACGCGGGGAATCGGTTTGGCCGCCCCCCAAGTCGATGTCAGTGTCCGGATGGTCATCATCGATACCAGCGGCGATGGCCCGCCAAGCCCAGACGCCTCCCCGGGCGAGCTTCTGCTCGAACCCAGAATGCCTCTGGTCCTGATCAACCCCGAGTTGACTCCTGCCACAACCGAAACGTCCATCTACAACGAGGGCTGCCTGAGCATCCCTGGCATAGGGGGTGACGTGGAGCGCCCAATCGCGGTCCACCTGAAGGCCAAAGGGATCGATGGTACCGCCATCGAGATCGAGTGTGGAGGGCTTCTCGCGCGATGCCTGCAACACGAGATCGACCACCTGGACGGCATCCTGTTCGTGGACCGCATGGACGAGGAGGACAGGGCGGAAGTCGATGGCGAACTGCGCGCGCTGAAGAAGAAAACGCGCAAATGCCTGCCTCGCGGCCGGCGCTAGGTCCAACCACAGACGGAGTGCCCGACGTGGCTGAACCCGGCAACGATCACCCACCAACACCCACAAACAACCCGCCGCCGGAGACACTCCTCCAGCTCGGCGGCTTGCCGACGCTCTCCTTTAGAGAGACACTTGTGGGGCTCTTCCTCTTCCCGCACCTCGTCCTGCTCTCGGCCCGGCGCGCCACCACCGTCAAGCGGCCGCTGCTGCTCTTCCTCGGCATCTGGGCTCTCTGCTCCCTGTTCATGGGGCTCACGCTTGCTCCCGGCTTGGTGACTCAGGTTGGCGAGTTCGGCGATTGGCTTGGGAACGAGATGGGCCAACTGCGGCGGACCAACGAGGGGCTGGCATGGGACCGGCCCAAAGAGGCGCCGCAAACCGTCCGCTTTCGAGGGTTCCGGGTCGATTTCGCACCTGCCACAGCGGCGTTCGACCTGAAGGCGCTCAGCAGCAAGGACGACTGGGGGCTCTGGATCGAGACCCGACGGGTCACGTTCTGGACGACGGGGTACAAAGGGACCGCCAAGCTCCTCTTCGATGCCGAAAGCGAGAAGCCGTCGCTGAACTGGAAGAGCTTCCCCCCGGGCAGTGCCCTGCCTGGGGACGAGTTGGGGAGCCGCGCGCGGGCCATCGCACGGTGGGCCGCACCACTCTTTCTCATCATCTGGCACGGGCTCTCCATGTTCCTGCTGTGCGCGCTATTCCTGGTCCTGTTCACGGCCATGCCCTCCTTGCTGCGCGGACCACAGGCAATCGGCGGGTGGAGGACCTCTCTTTGCGTGAACCTCTACTGCGGGGTAGTACCACTAATCGTCGCCACGGTGTATAGTCGGGTGGCTCCAGTCACGCTGAACTTCCTAACGGTGTTCGTTTTCGCTTTTCTCGGCTATCTTATATGGGCCTTTTCCCGCGTGAAGCGATTCCTCGCGGGAGTTTGACGCCAAGCTCGACGGCCAATGAGTAGGAACCCAATATGATCTACCAAGTTCTTGAGTACCTCAGACACTACTGGGGAATGCTGGTCGGCAAAACCAGCACTCTCGCCGACGAGACGAGCGGTGCGGGAATCTCCCTGGACCCCAGATTACTGCTCGGGATAATCATCCTGCTCACGATCTGCATGGCGTCCAGTTTCTGGGCCGGGTCCATCGCCGGGAGCCGTAGGCACCCTCTCCTCCTGCATGCCCTGATCGGCGCCGTCGCGCCCATCGCCTACCCGGCAACCATCATGTTCACTCTGGATCTCCAGGGCGCCAAGGAGCGCGAGCAAGCCAAGCTGGACGAAGAGGCCGCCGCCGAGGCCGAGGAAGCCGAGCGCGTGCGCCTGGCCGAGGTCATGGGCCGATCCCCCACTCCCGAAGATGAGGATGCGGGTGCCGAAGCTGAGTCGGAAACGTTCGACGAGGAGTATTTCAAGAGAATCTCCCGCAACGAGACCGGGCAGCTTACCGGCCCCTGGTTGATTAGCTACAACAACCAGAGCGTCTGTGCGCTCAACATCGCCGAGTGCCTGGACCAGGTCGTCGTCGTCGAGATCGAGACCCCCGGCGGCGACCGCCAGCGCATCCGCATACGCTACGTCCTCATCGAGGGCTGTGAGCACGCGTAGTCCCCAAGTAACGTAGCGATCAGAACGCCTCCTCGCGCGCAACCCGCGCGAGGGGTCGTTTTTCCACATATCAGGACCATCGAGAATATCATGTTTACGCCTGTCTCCAGTCAAGTGGACTTCACCAAGATGGAGACCGATGTCCTCGCCTTCTGGCAAAGCCAGCAGATCTTCGAGAAATCGGTTTCCCAACGGTCCGAGAACGAACCCTTTGTGTTCTACGACGGCCCCCCCTTCGCCACCGGCCTCCCCCATTACGGACACCTCCTTGCCGGCACCATCAAAGACGTGGTGCCACGCTACCAGACCATGTGCGGCAGGTGTGTGGAACGCGTGTTCGGCTGGGATTGCCATGGGCTGCCCATCGAGGCCCTCGCCCAGGATGCCCTGAAGGTCTCGGGTGCCCCCGCCATCAAGGAACTCGGCGTCGATGTCTTCAACGAGGAGTGCCGTTCGATGGTGCTCACCTATGTGGACGAGTGGCGCAAGACGGTCAGCCGCATGGGCCGCTGGGTGGACTTCGACCATGGCTACAAGACCATGGACCCCAGCTTCATGGAGACCATCTGGTGGGTGTTCAAGCAGCTCTGGGACAAGGGGCGGGTCTACCGGGCGCACCGCATCATGCCCTACAGCTGCAAACTCAACACCCCGCTCTCCAACTTCGAGGCCAATCGGAACTACCAGGACGTCCAGGACCCGGCCGTTACCGTCCGCATGCGCATCCGCTCCTGCCCGGTCGATCTGGGCACGGACGGCGACGTGTTCTTCCTGGCCTGGACCACCACCCCCTGGACTCTCCCCGAGAACCTGGCGCTCTGCGTCGGCGCGGATATCGACTACGTAGCCGTGCGCGACCCAGGGAACGGCCACGTCTACGTCCTGGCCGAAGCCCGACTGGGCGAGTACTTCCGCAAGGGGGAGGAGTACGAACTCCTCGCCAAGCTCAAGGGCGAGTCCCTGCGTGGAGCCACCTACGAGCCCCTCTTCCCGTTCTTCGCGGACCAGGCAAACAGCTTCCGGGTTCTCGTCGATGGCTTCGTCACCACCGCCGATGGCACCGGCATCGTTCACATGGCCCCCGCCTATGGCGAGGACGACTACCGCATCTGTCGAGCCGCCGGCATTGAACTGGTGGACCCGTTGGACGAAGACGGTCGCTTCACCGATCAGGTTCCCGAGTTCGCCGGCATGCACTGCAAGGAAGCGGACAAGCATATCATCCGCTGGCTCAAGGGCCACGACAAGCTTGTCCACCAGTCCACCATCGTTCACAGCTATCCCTTCTGCGAACGGACCGACACGCCCCTCATCTACCGGGCGATCGATGCCTGGTACGTCCGGGTCGAGGACCTGCGCGAGCGGCTCCTGGCCAACAATGCCCAGGTCCGCTGGATGCCGGAATACGTGGGCGAGCGCCGGTTCGCCAACTGGCTGGCCGAAGCCAAGGACTGGAACATCAGCCGCAACCGCTTCTGGGGTTCCTGCATGCCCGTGTGGGTCAACCCCGACGACCCCGACGACATGATCTGCGTGGGCTCCATCGCCGAGCTTGAGGAGTTGTCCGGCCAGAAGGTCACCGACCTGCACAAGCACTTCATCGACAAGATCGAGATCCACCGCGACGGCAAGCTCTACCGCCGGACGCCAGAAGTGCTCGACTGCTGGTTCGAGTCCGGCTCCATGCCCTACGCCCAACACCACTACCCCTTCGAGAACAAGGATCTGGTCGAGAGCACGTTCCCCGCGAACTTCATCGCTGAGGGCCTGGACCAGACCCGCGGTTGGTTCTACACCCTCACCGTGCTCTCCACCATCCTCTTCGACAAGCCCGCCTTCACCAATGTGGTGGTCAACGGCATGGTCCTTGCCGAGGACGGCAAGAAGATGTCCAAGCGGCTCAAGAACTACCCGGATCCCATGGAGGTGATGGACGCCTACGGGGCCGATGCGTTGCGCCTCTCCCTGCTCTCCTCGCCGGTCGTGCGGGCGGAAGATCTATGCTTCAGCGAGACCGGCGTCCGCGAAGTCATGCGCACCGTCGTCATCCCGCTCTGGAACGCCTACAGCTTCCTTGTCACCTACGCCCGTGTGGATGGCTGGCAGCCGGGAGGCGACGGCGTGATGACGCCTCCCGCGAACGTGCTCGACCGCTGGATCCTCTCCCGCCTCCAGCAAGCCACCGATGACATGCGCACCAGTATGGATGGCTACGATCTGCAACGGGCGGCTCTGCGCTTCCGCGGCTTGATCGAGGAACTCACCAACTGGTACATCCGGCGCAGTCGCCGGCGGTTCTGGAAGAGCGAGGACGATGGCGACAAAGCCGAGGCCTACGCCACACTGCACCATGTGCTGCTCACCTTCACGAAGCTCGCGGCCCCCTTCATCCCCTTCGTCACCGAGGAGATGTACCAAAACCTCCGCACCGACGAGATGCCCGAATCCGTGCACCTCTGCGACTTCCCGGTCGTGAATGCCCAGTTGCTCGACGAAACGCTCAGCGAACGCATGGCCAGCATCATGCAAGCCGTGTCCCTGGGTCGCAATCTGCGCAAGCAGACCCGCCTGCGCGTGCGCCAACCCCTCCGCGCCTGCGTCGTGGTCTCCCACAACGCCACCGTACGCGCGCACATCGAGGGAATGGCCGACATCGTCGCCGAAGAACTGAACGTCAAGAGCGTGACCGTCGGTGCCGATGAAGAGAAACTCGTCCATCTGAGCGCCAAGCCGAACTTCAAGAAGCTCGGGCCCAAACTCGGCAAGCGCATGCGCGCCGCATCCCAAGCAGTGGCTGCCCTGGATGCCGATGCCATCGCCCGCTTGCGGAACGGCGAGACTCTGACCCTCGACTTTGGCGACGGCGAAGCCCCCGTTGAGCTGGCCGAGGACGACATCCTGGTCCAGCGCGAGGAGCGCGAGGGCCTGACCGTTGCCAACGACGGCGAGATCACGGTGGCCCTTGAAACGACCCTCGACGACGAACTCCGCCGCGAGGGGTGGGCGCGCGAATTGGTGAGCAAGCTCCAGGGCCTCCGCAAGGAGGCGGGCTTGGAAGTCACCGACCGCATCCGCGTGGAATGCCACGTCCCGGACGAAGCAGCGGCGGCCATCCGCGACCACGGCGCCTTCATCCAGAGCGAAATCCTGGCACTGGAGATGGTCCTCGGCGAAGCCATCGAAGGCACCGAGGTGGTGGTCAATGACCTGCCTTGCCGATTCCGCATCGCCAAGATGACCTAGGAATAGGGGCTGGTGTCGGGCGCCCGGCGCCCGTGCCAGCCCTACCCAATCGCAAGAGGCGAGATACCATGGCTGTGAAGTATGTGTGTTCGGAATGCAGTCGGAACTGGGACGCAGACGAGTACCGCGACGACCTGAAATGCCCTGAATGCAGTGGGCACTTGGTGGCGCAAGACAAGCCCAAGGGCGCCGCCAAGCCAAGTTCGGCCAATCCGCCCATCCCGAACAGCCCCCCCGCCTTCAAAGGCCTCAAGGTGGCCCGACCGGTGGGCAATCTGGGGACGCAGCGGGCCGCCAACCCGCCCGCGCCAGCCGCCCAGGCCAAGGCCGAGGTGGATACTGGCGAAACCCAATCGGTCCCCACTTCCTCCCTGCCCAGCGCCGAACTGGCGCAGCAAATGGAGGCCCTTAGCGCGGCCCGCATGGAGCAGGCCGAAGAAGCGGCCCGACTCCTCGTCGAACGAGCCGAGCTGAATGCGGAGAAGAGGCGCCGTGAGCTTATCGACCAAGCCGAAAAGGATGCTGTCAAGCTAGCCCAGGAGCGCGCCGAATCCCATCTTGTCAAGCTGCAGGCGGAGCTCGACGAACAGATCAAGACCATCCGGACTGATCGACAGCAACAGGCAGAGGCAGAGGCGAAGGCGATCCTCGACAAGGCCAAGAAGGAGGCCAGCGAAGCCGCTAGCAAGCAGGTGGAGGAGACCGTTGGGGAAGCCAAGCGGGAACTCGAGAAGACGGAGAAGAAGCTCCGCGGGGCCGCCGACAGACTGAAGGCCAAGAGCACCGAACTGACCGAGAAGGAGAATGCGCTCAAGGAGCGCGGCGACAAGGCGACCGAAGCCGAAGCGAACGTCCGCTCTGCCGTCGATAGAATCAAGGCGAAGAAGGCCGAACTCGACAAGCTGAACGCCGAAGCCGCCGAGGCACGCGAGAAGATGGCAGCCGAGAAGCAGGCCAGCGATGATCGCCTGCGGGCCGCCGTCGACAAGATCAAGGTGGGAAGGGCCAGAATCGAGGCCGAGAAGGTGGCCGCAGAAGCCAAGGTGAAGCAGGCGAGCGAAAAGGCGGAGAAGCGAACCAAGGAACTCGCGGACAAGGAGCAGAAGCTTCGGGAATTCGCCCAGAAGCTCAAGGCGGAACGCGCGGAACAGGCTGCACAGCCAACACCGCAGCAACCGAAGCCCGAGGACGCACCGGCCAAAGAGCAAGCCGGCCCCGACCCCGCAGAGCTCACCAGGCTCCAGGCAGAACTCACCACTGCCGAAGAGGGAGAGAAGAGCGCCAAGCGCGATCTGGAGAAGCTCCAACAGACGCAAGGGAAGCGCCAGAAGACCGATGAACAGAGCCGCAAAACGGCCTGGTCGGCCGCCAACGCCGCGCACCACAACCAGCTGCTCGTCCTCATCCCCGTCACTGCCCTCGGCCTGAGTGCGCTCTTCTCGGCCAGCTCCCTGGCGACGCACTCGCGGAACGCGGGGATCGCCTTCTTCGTGATAACCATACTCGCGTGCTGGGTCACCGCCTGGTACTATCTCAAGCTCAGGAAGGCGGTCGATCAGCTCTTCAGCTTCTTCGTCAAGAGCGCCATGGCCAACCGTACCAGTGCAGCGCCCGACACCAGTGCCAAACTCTCTCGCCCCCAGAAACCGGGGAACAGAACGACCGGTTCGGCAAAGATCAAAGCTGCCAAGTCAAGCGGTGCCAGGAAGGGCCTGAAGACCGATCCCAAGCCGGGCAAGGGCAAGGGCAAGAGCATCGGCCCTGCGGACACCAAGCCCGAGGACACCAAGCCCGAGGACACCAAGCCCGAGGACGCCAAGACCGAGGACGCCAAGACCGAGGACGCCAAACCAGCCGCGGACAATGACAAGCCTGCAGACACCAAGACCGAGGACGCCAGCCCAGCCGCAAGCAAGGGTAAGCCAGCAGACACCACGGCCGAGAACACCAAACCAGCCGCGACCAACGGCAAGCCAGCAGACACCAAAACGGCCACCAGCAACCCCGAGGAGAAGGAAGGCACCCCCTAGCCCTCAGGCTCCATCCCGCAGCTGGTCGTTGCGCCCGCCGCCCAACGCTACCGGAGGGCTCATCTGGTCGGTCAATCACCCCAACCAGGCTGCCCCCTCAAGTAATCACAACTGGAGATCCCACCCATGGGGACGCTGTTCCTGGCATTTCTGGAACTGACGTTTGTGATGGTGGCCATCCTCCTGTTCCACAGCCTGCGCAGGCAGATCGGCCACGCCGCGTTCTACCTGACCCTGGGGATGTTCTTCATCCTCGGCCAATTGGTCGGCTCCACCAACATCATGGTCGATCCCGGCATCGCCGGCTTCCAGGTGAATCTCGGACACACCGTGCTCATGGCTCCCTATCTGGTCGCCATGTTGGTCGTCTACGTCGTGGACGGAACCCTGGCCGCCCAACGCATGATTCTTGGCTTCCTCGCGGTGCTCTTCGGGTTCTACTACATGGCGAACATCCTGGCCTACCACTGCGGCTGGTCGGGCATCACCGGGCACGAATCGGAGCTTGGTCTGTTCCTTCACCACCTCTTCACCAACGGGCGCCGACTCGTCCTGGCCTCCTTCGCGGCCCAAGGCGTTGATCTCTTCATTCTCCCCATCGTGTTCCAGATCTTCCACAACCGTCGAGCCAGGCTCTTCTTCTCTGTCTTCGGCACCCTTGTCCTCGTCCAAGTCATCGACTCGTTCCTGTTCCAGCTCTGCGCCTACCCGACGCTCGACGGCTGGTGGACCATGCTCCGGCAGACCTACTTCGCCAGGGGACTGGCGTTGCTCTGGTTGAGCGTTCTTGGCACCTTCTACCTGCACTTCTACAAGGTCGAACCCCACGGCAAGCGTCGTCCCTTGGATATCATCCTCGACTTCCTTGGCGGCTATACGCGAGCGCGTCAGCTGGAAAAGCACTTGGCCGAATGGGAGGGACGCTACCGCCTGGTCGTCGAAAACAGCAACGACCTCATCTTCATCCTCGACGAACACGGCCAGGTGCTCAACGCCAGCCAAGCCACTGTGCGGGCCCTTGGTGCCGAGCAGCTTGAGCCTCGCCCCGTCGCGTTCAGCGCTCTCGTCCGCGAGGACGGCAGGCCTCTGGACTGGCCCGCATTCTGGACGTGCCTGTCCCCCCCTCCTGGAACCGACGAGGGCACTACCGAACGCCGTGACTGGGAAGCGCTGGGCGTCGAAGGCAGCATGATCGAGCTGGATGCGGAAGCCACCGCCGCCCATCTCAACGACTCCCCTGTCGCCGTCGTCATCGCCCGCGACATCACCCGCAGGCGGGCTCTGGAGCGCGACCGCGAAGACCTTGCGCAGCAACTCATCCATTCCCAGCGCATGGAGGCAGTCGGGCAACTGGCAGGTGGGGTGGCCCACGATTTCAACAACATGCTGCACGCCATCCGTGGTAGCCTGGACAGATTCCGTGCGCTCAAGCCCGGAGACCGAGACGGCGGCAACGCGATGCTGAGCAACATCGACCAAGCCACGGAGCGAGCTTCGTCCCTCACCCAGCAACTCCTTGGCTTTGCGCGCAAAGGGAAATACACCGTTGCGTCCCTGCCTGTGGCTCCCCTGCTGGAAGGCGTCCAGAGCCTCTTCTCGCCGATCGCCAAGAAGGGGGTCCACCTCAAGCTGGTCGTGGCACCAGTCCAGATGATCATCCGAGCGGATGAGACCCAGCTTCAGCAGGTTCTCATGAACCTCCTCATCAACGCCCGGGACGCGATCCTTGAACATGGACAGACCGACGGGCGGATCGTGCTGCGGGCCGAGCCAGCGGCCGATTTCACCCCTGGCTGGCAACAGCGGCCCGACAAGGCCATGGACAGCGCCGCGTACATCTGTATTCGAGTGCGTGACAATGGCTGCGGCATCCCGCCGGAACTGCGCCAGCAGATCTTCGAGCCCTTCTTCACCACCAAGAACGTGGGCAAGGGGACGGGCATGGGTCTAGCCATGGCGTATGGATGCGTCGTGAACCACCACGGCTGGATCCACCTGGAGAGCGAGCCGGGCGCGGGCACGGAGTTCTTCCTCTTCCTTCCCCGACAGTAGGCGACTCGCTACTCCGCAGCCTTCAGCTTGGCCAACTGGTCCCGAAGCATGGCAGCGCGCTCGTACTCCAGGGCCTCGGCCGCCTCGTACATGTCCTTCTCCAGCTGGCGGATGGTCTCCACCACATCATAGTCCGCCCCACCCTCCTCCACCATGGACTCCACCACTCCCTCCTTCCCGACCTCATACAGGCTCTTCTGAATCGCCCGGCGGACGGTCTGCGGAACGATGCCGTGCCGCTGGTTGTATTCGTCCTGCCTTGCTCGCCTCTCAGTGGTCGTGTCTATGACCCGCTGCATGCTGTCAGTGATCTTCTCCGCGTACAGAATGACCCGTCCCTCCTCGTTGCGCGCAGCCCGGCCAGCCGTCTGCAGAAGAGACGTCTCAGACCGCAGGAATCCCTCCTTGTCCGCGTCCATCACCGCCACCAGAGCCACCTCGGGCAGGTCCAGCCCCTCCCGCAGGAGATTGATGCCGACCAGACAGTCGAAATCTCCCGCCCGGAGCGCTCGGAGGACCTCCACGCGTTCGATGGCATCCAGCTCGGAATGCAGATACCGCGCCCGCAGCTTCAGCTCCCGCAGGTAGTCGGAGAGATCCTCCGCAGTCCGTTTGGTCAAGGTGGTCACCAATACCCGCTCACCCCGTTCAGCGCAGGCGCGGACCTCGTGAATCACATCGTCCACCTGGGTGGCAAGCGGCCGGACCTCGATCACCGGGTCCAGAAGCCCGGTGGGACGGACAACCTGCTCCACCGGAACGGCTCGCTCCAACTCGTAGGCGGACGGAGTGGCCGACACGAACACGAGCGTGTGCTGCATCGCCATGAACTCCTCAAACTCAAGCGGCCGATTGTCCAGAGCAGAGGGGAGACGGAAGCCATTCGCCACCAGAACCGTCTTGCGGCTGCGGTCGGCGTTGAACATGGCCCGGATCTGCGGCAGCGTCGCATGCGATTCGTCGATGATCGTCACAAAGTCGTCCGGGAAGTAGTCAATCAAGGTGTATGGCCGCGAGCCAGGCTCACGACCGGCCAAGTGCCGAGAGTAGTTCTCGATCCCCTGGCAATAGCCGATCTCCCGCAGCATCTCCAGGTCATACATGGTCCGCTGGTGCAGGCGTTGGGCCTCCACCAGCATCCCTCGCCGCTCGAACTGGAGAACCTGTTCGTCCAGTTCGCCCAGGATGCTCGCCTCGGCGGCATCGATTCGTTCCTGCGGCATGACGAAGTGCTTGGCCGGGGAGATAGTCACCTCCGAAAGCTCCTCCAGGATCGCCCCGGTGAGAGCATCCCGACGCGTGGCCCGCTCCACTGTGTCTCCCCAGAACTCGACCCTCACATAATCATCCCGGTAGGATGGGTAGATATCGACCGTGTCGCCGGCCGCCCGGAACATCCCGCGCGAAGGGGAGACATCGTTCCGCTCGTACTGGATATCCACCAACTGCCTCAGAAGCTCGTCGCGATTGACTTCGCCATCGATGCATACGCGCGCCTGCATGGCCGCGAAATCCTCGGGCGAGCCCAACCCGTACAAGCAGGAAACACTGGCGACCACCACCACATCCCGACGCTCAACCAGCGAGTTGGTCGCCGCAAGCCGCAGCTTCTCCAACTCGGTGTTGATGGAGGCGTCCTTGGCAATGTAGGTGTCCGTCTGCGGGATGTAGGCCTCGGGCTGGTAGTAGTCGTAGTAGCTGACGAAGTACTCGACTGCATTCCCGGGGAGGAACGCCTTCAGTTCGCTGTAGAGCTGGGCCGCCAAGGTCTTGTTGTGAGAAACCACCAGCACGGGCCGATTCACGGCCTGGATGACATTGGCCATCGTGAATGTCTTGCCTGAGCCGGTGACCCCCAAGAGCGTCTGGAAGTGCTTCCCCCCTCGAATGCCAGCGGTCAAGGCCGCGATGGCCTCGGGCTGGTCGCCGGCGGGTTCGTACTCAGCATGCACAACGAAACGCGGCATGGTCCATCCTTCCCTGGAAAGGGAAGGGGGCCGACTGATGTCGGCCCCCTGTAAGTGCTGCATTGCTGATCCCCAGCACCGTGTTCCCGGTGCCTGGGCAGCGTCTAGTCCTTCTTGACAGGCCGGATCTTCAGTTCCTTGCCGCCAGCGATCTTGGCCGCTTCATACCCGGCCTTGGCCAGTCCGGCCTTGCCGTCCTTCACGTTCTTGCAGAAGGTCCCCATCTTCAGCTTCGCGGCCTTCTCGTTGAGCAGCTTGGTGAAGACGATAGGTACAGCCGAGAAGTGCACAAGCTTCTCAGGCGGGATCTTGGCCACGGCGGTATCCGGCACGCCGAAAACGGCTTCACTGTGGGAGATCTCGTTCCGAAGCGTGTCCGGCGCAGGCTTAAAGGGAGCAAGGAAGCGGCAGATCTCGACCTCGATATTCACTGCCAGAGGGTCGCCAACACGCAGCAGACGCCGACCGAACTCCGCCCCCAAGGCACTGCTGGGGAGATCCTCCGGAGTGCACTGCCAGTACTGTCCACCAATCAGTCCCTTCAGCACCTCGGGCTGCTCGATGACCGTCGCCAGCTCGTACTCGCGGCCGCGCTCAATGCAGTAGGTATCGTACAGCGCCAGTTGAATGTGGTACTCAATTGCCTTGAGGCCACGACCAAAGGGGTTCCGCCACGGCCGCTTGGCGTAGCGCGCCTCCATGGGGACCTTGATCCCCTTCCAGAACTGCCCGTCTTCACTCTTGCTGAGCACCTTGTTGGCCGTGTAGAGGAAGTGGCGGAGATCCACGACGCCAGCGTAGGCAGTGAGGATGTAGCGATCCGAAATCGGGCTCTGGCCAGGCTTATACTGATTGATGTCGCTGCGCCAAATCGCAAGCCGTCCAGCCAAAGTCTTGGCATCACGCCACTTGCCCTTCTGCATCGTCGCACGCAGGGTCCGCACGAATGCATATTCGCCGCCAGCAAAGGCGGCATCGCCAGCAGCGCGCAGCTCCGAGCCAGCAAAGACGGTGCCAATCACAAGGCAGACACCAAGAAACCACCGGGAGAAGCCCTGCAGTAGACGTGTGCTCATGTTCCTTAACCTCCTGAAGTTGGCGGGCGCCCTTTCGACGGACGTTACACGGGGTTCACGCGCCGGATTACTGAAGTGGGATACGAAGCGGGGTAGGAAAGGGGATTTGCTCTCATGCTACACAAAAGCCCTGTTGTGACCGTAACATACCACGTGTTGGGAAAACGTACAACGGTGCATGGCAGACAAAAGCGATACCGTTCGGCCACGGCCTCTGTGGCAGGATGCGCTACACGCTCTGTTCGGCAAGCTTGGCGATCTCCTCGGGCCTTCCCATGACCTTCCGGAACCCTTCGACGTAGAGTTCCATAAGTGCCATCGTGTTTGGTGGGTAGACGCCGGCCAGGTACGAGTGTTCGGCGATGAATTTGATCGTCTCCGGGAAGTCCTCGCCGCGATACTGAATCTGCTTCCCGTAGAACCCGCAGGTCCAAGGGCAGCCCTTGCCGTATCCCTGCATGTCCTGGAAGACGGACTGGGCAGGAACGGGCACCCGCTGCCACTGCCCCATCGAGACACCTTCGGCTGCCAGCATTTTCTGCACGGCCGCCTTGAACACGGGCACCGGCAAATCCAGGCCCAGTTCCTCGGGCAGGAACTTCACGATGTAGCTGAAGTAGACGGGCTCGCGCCCGGCCGGAGTCGTCGGCCCCCTCAGCCCGGGAATGCTCGCCAGCGAATCGGTCAGGAAGTGGGCGAACTTCTGCCGCGTGGCATTGTTCTCGGGCAAATGCTTGAGCTGGGAGCGGCAGAGCGCATTCACGAACTCGTGCTGCCGATACATCCAGCCCAGTCCATACGCATTGTACTCGCGGTCTTCCCCGTGGACGACCACCTCGCCGAACTGACGCAGCTTGTCCGCCACCCGGTAGGCGTCCTCGTTGTTGGTCACGAAGAAGCCGCCTTCGCCGCTGGAAAGATTCTTCGAGCGGTTCGTGCTGAAGCCACAGGTGTCCTCGATGGTCCCCACCTTGCGGCCGTTCACTGCCGCGCCGTGGGCTTGACAGGCATCGCCAACGACCAGGAGCTTGTGCTTCCGGGCCACCGCCATGATCGCATCCATATCCGTCGGCATGCCGTGGATGTGCACAGGCATAATGGCTTTGGTGCGGTCCGTGATCGCCGCCTCGATCTTGTCCGGGTCGAGACTGAAGGAGATCGGATCGATATCCACGAAGATGGGAATCGCGTTGTGGTGCAACACCGCCGCCG
This sequence comes from Victivallales bacterium, assembly GCA_018648945.1. Next base: position 12,024 of record JABGQJ010000016.1, on the reverse strand, counting down.
CCGAGGACCAATACGTGAAGGCCGGCAGAATCACCTCGTCCCCGGGCCCAATGCCCAGGGCGGCAATGGCCATATGCAAGGCCGAAGTACCACTATTGGTGACCAAGCAGTGCTTCACCCCCAGGAAATCAGCAAACTCCTCCTGCAGAGCTACCGCGTTCGGTGCGGAGGTCCCATGCAGGATGTTGGAGTCGAACACGGCCATGACCGCGTCTCGATCCTCCTGCGTAAGGGGAGGCCAAGTCTGCATCGTGCCCGCAGGCACCGTCCGGGGTCCGCCGAGAATCGCCAGTTCCTTCATGGTCGCTCTCCGATTGTCGCTCATATGGGGGGATAGAGTACACGTACCGGGGAAACCTGCTCCGAGACACTGTAGGATCTCCCCGCGCCTCGCGCAACTGGCGGCGGGAAATCCTCTCCTACTACTCGCCCTCACCCGCTCGCCGCAACCAGACCAGGCCCCAGGACTGCGGTTTGAGCGACAGCGCGAAACCGTTCGCCATCACCTTCACCACGCTCCCGCCGCGCACTTCCGTGCCTACAGACTGAGGGGGCACACCCAGCCTCCCCCAGTCCACGCGGACCTTGACTGCCTGCTTCGCCAGCCCGGTGTTCGCGACGGCGACGAGCAGGCCATTCTGCGGATGCTGCCAGTAGCTGGTCCAGCAGCCCTCTGTGGCGGCCGCGATGGCGGTGCCCTCCTCCCAGTAGCCATGGAACTGCGCCTGCTTGCAGCCGAACTCGTCCCGCGCCCGATAGAGTACGGCCAGCGCCGCCATGTCCGCATCCTTCTCGCACCGCACGGGCACATCGTGCAGAATGGCCAGGGCCGTCGATGCCTCGTAGTCCCGCAGCTTGTAGTAGAGCAGGTCTGCCGGCACGCCGATATTGTGCCCCATGAACTCGGTGCGGAAGCGATCCAGCGGCAGTGAAGCCAACTTGCGCTTCTGACTCTGCAGTTGCTCCCCGTTCCAGCTCCCGGTCGCGAAGGCCAGAGCCGGTACATTCAGGCAGTCGTAGACATGCGCGTCCACGAATCCCTTCGGCTTGCGGGTGAGGACGATCGTGTAGAGCCGCTTCATCATGTCCCGAATCGCGAGCACGGGATAGGTCGGGGCAACCGAACCGTCCGGTCGTTCCCAACCGCACCCGTGCAGTTGGTTGGTACACGGCTCGGGACGCACGGTGGTGTCCAGGTACACCCCGTCCGTGTCGTAGCGGTCCATGCATTCCGCCGTCTTCGCCGTCACGAAGTCGCGCCAGCTGCTGTTTGGGCAGACGAAGTAGGCAATCTGCGGCGGCAACCCCGGCAACCGGTTCACTCCCACAAACGGCTTCTCCGGCTCCACCAGCATGTCCGCCCGGAACGTCCGGTACTCGGGCATGGCATCGGAGAGCAGGAAGCCGATGGCGTAGGGCACCACCTGGATGCCCGCTTTGTGGCATGCCTTCACCAGATCAGGGAACCGCTTCTCGTGCCCGAACGGCAGCGGATGCCCGAACACGTCCCACCAGCGCCAGACTAGCAGGGCTCGCGCCCCGCTGTCCGCCAGATGATCGAGCTTCGGCTTCCCGTCCACCTGCAGGCGTGGCCACTGGTACTCGTTCGCATACGGCGTGCTGCGATGCACCCGCATATCCCAGAATGTCCGCGCCATCGGGCGCACGGGTGTAGCCTGTAGACCGAAGGTGTAGAGAAGAGTGTCCCCCACCCGCAGTTGCCGCTTCTGCCCCACAAGATGGCAGACCAGGGTCGGCTTCCCTTCCACGAACACGACCTCCATCGCCCGCTCGCGGTCTGCCGGGAACCAATCCCGTTCCGATTCGCACACCCAGCTCAGCCCCCGCTCCTCATTCCCAATCCACACAACCGGTCGGAAAGAAGCCGCCCAGTTCGCCTCCAGAGCCCCCGAGAAGCCGCCCCGATCCATCGGCCACGCGTGCAGCAGGCGCGCGTGCTTGGCCGTCAAGGGAATGCGCAACTCCAGTCGCCCCAACCGGGTAGCCGCCGTTGCCTCAATCCTGCAGTCGAACCGGATGAAGCCATCGTACTCCACCATCGTCACCAGGTCCGTGCGCAGCCCTGCTCCCGACCACTGCGCCCGCAGGTTCACCCCTGTGGGCTTCTGCTTCGTCACGACCGGCGAATCCGACTGCCAGTGAACCGCCCTGCCCCCGGCTTCGGCAACCAGTTCCACTGGGCCGCGCAGCAAGGGCACGCCTCCACTCTCGGCTCCGGCCAGGACAGTGCCCTTGCCGAATCGGTAGTTCCGCCCCCAGACCGATACCACCTTCTCCTCGCCATCGACCGCAAGGCGGCAGGGCGTGTAGGGTGGCAACACGACGTCCTCCGTTCCCGCTCGGCTCGTCAGCCAGTCCGGCGGTGCCACATACGGAATCGGCGCTTCGGTTGAGAGCACGGTTCCTCCGTCGCCGTCCCGCAGGGTCAGCCGCAGGTGGTGGTCGCCTTCCCCGCTCCCCTTGCCGGGGATCACGACGCGGGTGCTGCATTCCCGCAACGCCTTCGCCAGCTCCACGCCCGCCAGCCGGGAACTGCCCAGCACCCGCTTGCGCGCCGCGTCGAGCACCTGGAATTCCGCCTCGGCCACTGCCTGGTCCGCCACGCTCCACAGCGCCTCCGCCACGAACACCTGCTGCTGGTAGCTGTAGTGGCCCGCCAGCTTCAGCACTGGTCGGCGCTTCTGCCGGGCAAAGCCCGCGCTGGCCTGGACCTCGGTCCCGGCCAGTGCCCGGCTGTGAACCCGCACGCCAGCGACATCCCCCTGCAGGTAGCCGTGGTCCCAGCCGCCGATATGGATGCTGTCCCCGCGCGTGCGGGCCAGCGGCAACGCCACGCGCCGGGCCTCCACGCAGGTGCCGTTCACATAGATGAACAGAGCCCGGTTGGCGGCGAAGACCGCAGCCACATGCCGCCACTCCCCATCCAGAAACCACGGATCGGTCAGCACCTCGCGGCAACGGCTCGTATCCCCCCACTCGAAGCGCAGGAAGCCCGTGTGATCCAGCCTCATGTTGAAGTGCCGTTCCACCGCCAGATCCTCCGCCGAGGAACCGATCAGCAGGGGATGCCCGCGCGGCGGATCGGGGCGAATCGTCTTGACCCACATCTCGATGGTCAGGCTGTCGTCGAACCAGAAGTCGTCGGGCTGCCCCAGATCCACGTAGTCGTCCTTGCCGTCGAAGCGCAGCGCCTTGCCCCAGGGACTGTCCACCCAGACCGCCCCGTGGATCTCGCCATGGTTGCCGCGACCACTGTGGTCCACCAATCGCGCCCCCGTTCCCGCAGCGAACGTGTAGTTGGCCACGAGCCCCTGGCGACTCGTGATTTGCCCCATGCCCACCTTGGGCAACACCTTCTCCTCGAGCTGGCTGTCGATCTTCAGGTCGGCGGTCGCCACCTTCCTGTTCATCACCCCAATCTCCTCTTCGGTGAGCGCGCCATCGTATACCTTCAGATCATCCAGTTCCCCCCCGAACGCATTCCCCGGCGACCAGTAGCCAGACCGGAACCGAGACGCTCCCAGCACCAGCTTCGGGCCATACGCCATCTCGGCGCGCCCCACCTCCTTGCCATCCACGAAGAGCAATGCCAGCTTCCGCTCCGCATCCCCGACCACAGCCAACGTATGCCAGCCGCCCGCGAGAGAAACAGCCGGGGCGTGCACATGAATGTAGCTCTCGCCGTTGCCCCACTCCGCGTGGATGCGGTTGTGGAGGTCCAGCTTCAGGTTGAAGTTCCGCTGCACGGACAGGCTCGCAACGTCCCCGAAGATCAGTCGCGTGGTGCCCTTCCCAGCCTCGGGATCAACCCGCAAGCGCACCAACAGCGTGAAGCTCCCCGGCATCCCTTTCAGCCCGAAATCCGGGAATTCCACCCGGTCGTCCATCCCATCGAGCCGCAGGGCCAGCCCACGCGCCGACTTGACGTACCTGCCCCCCAGCCGCCGTGCGTGCAGGCTGTTGCCGCTCCGGTCCCGCACCACCTTCCCCGCCCCTTCATTGAACGAGTGGTGCAACACCACCTCAGCAGCAGATGCGGATAGCAGGCCAATCAGGAGACCGATGCACGTCGTTCGCATGGCATAGTCCTCAAGTAGCTAGAGCAGATTCGCCGCCGTCTCGGCCAATTCGCTGCGCTCGCCTTTCACCATCGTGATATGAGCCGAAAGACGACTCTCGCGGAAGCGGTCCACCAGGGAAATCAACCCATTCGAATGGAAATCCACATAGGGATTGTCGATCTGGTGCGGATCGCCGGTGACGACAATCTTGCTGCCCGCCCCGACCCGAGTGACCGCGGTCTTTACCTCCAATGGCGTCAGGTTCTGGGCCTCGTCGATAATGATGAACTGGTTCGGGATGCTGCGCCCCCGAATGTAGGTCAGTGGCTCCACGGTCACCTCGTCGCACTCGCGGACATCGTTGGGCAGGATGCGGGCGGGTTGCTTGCGATCCTCCAAGCGGATCAGATCAATGGCATCGTACACCGGCTGCATCCAGGGCCGCATCTTGTCGTCTAGGCCACCCGGCAGATACCCCAGATCCCGGCTGACCGCGATGGTCGGGCGGAACACGGTGAGCCGATGGAACTTGTCGTCGGAGAACACCTGGTGCAGCCCGGCCGCAATCGCCAGCAGTGTCTTGCCCGTGCCCGCCTTGCCTGCCAGGGTGATGAGCCGGATGCTATCGTCCAACAGAGCGTCGATGGCGAAGGTCTGCTGAATGTTCAGCCCGCGAATACCGCAAAGCTGGCGCGTGCTGCCGAGGAGTGGCCAGGCCATCTTGCCCTCCGCGTCAACCTTGGCGGCAACGGCGTGCTTGGGGGCCTCCTCGTCGTGCAGGAAAAGGTATTCGTGCGGCAACAGCTCCATGCTAGCGGGACGCACCCCGTTGCCGTTGCGCAGCGCTTCGACCACGGCGGGCTCCACATCCATTTCATGCCACCCCCGGTACTGGTCCACATCGGGGCCCTTGTTCTCGTCATAGTCGCAGGCCTCGATCCCGAGGGCATCGGCTTTGATGCGCAGATTCACATTTTTGGTCACCACCAACGCATCCTCTCCCCGCTCCCGCAGGTCCCGCGCCGTCTGCAACACACTGTCGCCCGCGCTCAGCTTCCGCCCCCGCCCCTGCACCACCCGCAGCGCACCACCCGTTTCCAGCGGCACGCCATCCCCCAGCGAACCACCTTGGCGCAATGCATCCAGGGACCGAGCCGCGCTGCGGGAGTTGCGTCCCGACTCCGTGGTGTCATGCTTGAAGCGGTCGATTTCTTCGATGACTTCCATCGGCACCAGCACCGTGGCGTCGCCAAACTGGAAAATCGCCTGGGGATCATGGAGAAGAACGTTCGTATCGAGTATGATGCTTGTTGGCATCCTGATGTCTCCTTTGTCGTGGCTTCACACCATTCGCTGAACGATACCTCCCGAAGTCGCGATTCCCAGAACCAACCACGAGGGGCTCACCCCAATGCAGACGCTGAACTTCCGCTACCGTGACCAATGCCTGGCACTGGGCGAGCGGACCCTCCTCATGGGCATTCTCAACACCACCCCCGATTCCTTCTCCGACGGCGGCGAGCACGCCGCGCTCGACCAGGCGGTCCGCCATGCCCGCCAGATGATCGACGAAGGCGCAGACATCCTCGATATCGGCGGCGAATCGACCCGGCCCGGCGCGCCCGCCGTGGATGCGGCAGAGGAGATTCGCCGCACCGTGCCCGTAATCCAGGAGCTGCGGCGCTCCCTCGCCATCCCGATCAGCATCGACACCACTAAGGCCGCCGTGGCGGAAGCAGCTCTGGAGGCCGGAGCCGACATGGTCAACGACGTCAGCGGCCTGGACCGCGATCCCGACCTGCCCCGGGTTCTCGGCAAGTGGCGGGCAGGCTGCATTCTCATGCACATGCGCGGCACTCCCGAGACCATGCGCGAACTCACCCAGTACGACGATGTGCTCACCGATATCCGCGATTCCCTCGCCGCCAGTCTGCGTAAGGGCGTGGAGCAGAGCGGCCTGAGCGAGGAGTTCTTCATGCTCGATCCCGGGATCGGCTTCGCCAAGACCGCCGAGCAGAGCGTGCAACTCATCGCCGCCATCCCCGAACTACGCCAACTGGGACGCCCCATCCTCATGGGACCATCCCGCAAATCCTTCATCGGCCATCTGCTCGACCAACCCGACCCCCACCAACGCGTTTGGGGAACGGCGGGCGCTTGTGCGGCCTGTTCCCTACTCCAAGCCGATGTGGTTCGCATTCACGACGTGGCCGCCATCCGCGACGCCGTCCGGGTGGCCGATGCCGTGCGTCAACACACAGATCGGCATTTCTCTTCCCAATAGGGGTAGCAACCCCCACCGTTGCACAGTATCCTACGCGCGCCATCCCCAACGCCGTTTCTCCAACCGGAAACAGAGGATCTCTGGAACCATGAGCACATCCGAACTGGCCCTCCTCGGCGGTCCCAAGTCCATCACCCTCGACGCTGGCAACCTCTTCGCCTGGCCCATCATCACGACCGAGGATGAGGAGGCCTGCCTGGGAGTCCTCCGCCGCGGCGGCATGAGCGGCACGGATGTGACCAAGGAATTCGAAGCCGAGTTTTCCGCTTGGATCGGCACCGAGTTTGCCCTCGGCTATCCGAGCGGCACCGAGAGTCTGCGCGGGGCCATGTGGGCCTGCGGCGTCGGCCTCGGCGACGAAGTCATCTGCCCCAGCGTCACCTACTGGGCCAGCGCCGCTCCCGTCCAGCAGCTTGGTGCCGCCGTCCACTTCGCCGAGATCGAGGCCGACACCCTCTGTCTCGATCCCAAGGACATCGAGCACCGCATCGGCCCCCGCACCAAGGCCATCCTCGTCGTCCACTACGCCGGCCACCCCGCCGACATGGACCCGATCCTGGAGATTGCCAAGCGCCATAACGTCAAGGTCATCGAGGACGTTTCCCACGCCCAGGGCGCGCTCTACAAGGGCCGCCAATGCGGCACCATGGGCGATGTGGGCGCCATGTCCCTGATGAGCGGCAAGAGCCTGGCCGTCGGTGAGGCCGGCATTCTAGTCACCAACGACCGCGACATCTACGAACGCGCCATCGCTTACGGCCACTACGAGCGCACCGGTGCCCCGTCCACCTACAACCCGCCCGACCAGCAGATCACCCGCGACGATCTCGCCCCCTTCTCCGGCATCCCCATCGGCGGCTTCAAACACCGCATGCACCAGCTCTCCTCCGCCGTAGGCCGTGTCCAACTCCGCCACTACCCGGCGCGCATCGCCGAGATCCAGCAGGGCATGAACCGCTTCTGGGATCTGCTCGCCGATGTCCCCGGCATCCTCGCCCACCGTCCCGACCAGTGGCCCGATTCCACCATGGGCGGCTGGTACTTCGCCCGCGGGCTCTACCGGGCCGAAGAGCTGGGCGGTCTCCCCTGCGCCAAGTTCGCCGAAGCTGTCAAGGCCGAAGGTGTCGGCGTCTGCTCGCCGGGCGCAAACTATCCCCTGCACACCCACAACGTCTTCCACTCCGCCGACGTCATCGGCGCGGGCAAGCCCACCGCCATCGCCTTCACCGACCGCGATGTCCGCCAAGGCCCCGGCACCCTCCCCGTGGCCGAGAGCATCCGCGAAATCTGCCTCGGCGTCCCCTGGTTCAAGCACGACGACCCCGCCTGCATCGCCGAATACGCCGCCGCCTACCGCAAGGTCGCCGAGAACGCCGCGCAGCTTCTCTGATTGACAAGTGGGCGAGTCCGAGCAAACGAAGTGGACGCAGTGGACCCAGTGAACCCAGCCAAGGGAATGGGAAGTGGGACAGACGGCATGTCCTGGAGACAGCCGACCTTTCACTGAGCCCACTCAGCCCACTGCGCTCACTCCAGCCACTGCGTCCACTGCCCGGTCAACCCGCCCTCAGGGCCACGTGATGCCGCGCTGCTCCATGCGCTCGACCAGGGCTCGCTTATATTCGAGGGTGCGGGTCCTCTCCTCGGCGCCGGTGGTCTGCATCCAGTTGTCGATCCAGGCCTTGACGGCGGCCTCGTCCTTCCCCGGTTGCTTGCCAACTGCCTTCTCCTTGCCTGCGGCCAGCTTGCCCCCGCCCTTTGCCTTCTTGCCCGCCACCAGTTTGTTGATCACCTGGTCAAGATAGGCGATCTGCTCTGCCTTGGGCATGGCCGCATACCGGTTCATGTCTTCCCGCTTCCTGGCGGCAAAAACCCCCTTTATGTTGCGGTCCAGTTGCTGTTGCTGCTCCTCGCTCAGCCCCGGCTTCGGCTCGCCCTTCGGCTCCCAGGGGCGCAGTTCGAGCATCTTGTCGGCGTACCTCAACTTCTCGGCTTCGGGAAGTTCCGACAGGTCGGTGTTGGCGAGCACCTCGATGGCCGTCTCGCGGTCCGCGATCGTCTCCGGCGAAGGTGGAGACGTGCCCAACAGCATGACCAGCGCGCCCGCCAGGACGGCTACGAGCAGGACCACCACCAGCGCCAATGCCGGCTTCCGAAACCGGCGCGGTGTCTCGTTCTCCATTGCCTTGCTCATTCGACGATTCTCCTGTCGTGCGGCTCCATTCACCTGGCCAGCCGTCCGGCATGTCCGTCGGCGAAGAGGTAGTTCATGGCCCGGGGGGTGCCCGGTCTGCCATGGAACGCTTCGTAGTCGTTCATCACCCAAGTCGAGGTGACCCCGAACTGCTTGCCCATGAACGTGCTCTCCACGAGTCGGCCAGCGACCAAGGGGTTGTACTGGTAGCTGCTGCCCTCGGTCCGGAAGTAGGTCCGCTCGCAATCACTGGGGCAGTGGAAGATGGCCTGTGTCCCCCCACCGTACGACTTGAGGACATCGCAGATCCGGGGCTCTGAATTCAGGTCCATCGACGGCATGGCGGCGGCGACCGGCATACACCCCCGACTGTCGTCTAGGTACATGTGGAGCATCGCGCCAATCTGCTTCAGATTGCCGATGCACTCCACACTGTGGGCTCGCGCCCGCGCCTGTGACAGCACGGGCAGTAGCATCCCGGCGAGAATCGCGATGATCGCAATCACCACCAGAAGCTCGATGAGAGTGAAACCGCTGCGGCATCTCATGCTGATTCGGCCCCCGCGACCAGTTTCTCCAAGGCCCGCCGGAAATCAGCCCGCGCACCAGGGGACAGAGCGGACAACAGATCGTCGTTGACCTTCTGGATACACCCCTGAACCGCAGACCTGACTTCGACCCCCTGCGGCGTCATCTCGATGGCGATACTCCGCAAGTCCTCTCCCGGCTTCCGCTCCACCAGCCCGATTTCCATCAGATCCTTCAGCACATGGCTGATTGCGCTCGGCGTCTTATTGCAGCGCCGCGCCAGGTCGACCGCGCGGTACGTCCTCCCCGGCTCCAGGAGCAGGAGGAACTCGGCGTGGCGCCCCTGAATCGCCTCCCTTAGCTCCACATACGGGGCCTTGGTCAGGCCAAGAACCCGTTTCATCAGCTCGATCTCAGTTTCATGCCTCATCGGGACACCCCTATTGTTTACATGCTAAACTATACATATGATAAACAACAGAGGCAAGCAGGCAGAACCCCATTCAGCACCTACATGCCCGTCAAAGCAAGCGCGGGCCACATTTCGTGGCCCGCGACTTGTGGTTGGGACAGTCCAGAGCGCCAATGAGGAAGGCTATCTGGCCGCCGCCGAAGCGGACGGCTGCGCATCGTCGTAGACGCATCCGGCCTTCACTACGTCAGTGACCGTGCCCGTAAAAATGCCGGCACCGTCTTTCTTGAGGACCGATTGCGGAGAGGTGACGACCACCGCTCCCGAGGCATCGGTTGTGCCCGTGCTTGGCTCGAGGACCTTGCCGTCCACGTTCCACGCCACGGTGACCAGCGCTCCCGCCACCGGCGTGCCCTGCCCATCAAGGACAGTGACCGCCGCCGTCGCGGCGAATTTCCTACCCACTGCGCCAGCAGTCACGTCCAGCGATGCAGTCATGATTGGCACGGATCCCGGGTCGGTGACAGCTACCGTCGTGCTCTTGGCATCGTTCGTGCCATCCTCGTCGCCGAGGATCGTGGCCACGGCAGTGAGGACATGATCACCCAGGGTGGCACCGTTGGTGTTCCACTGGAACTCCACGACCCCGACTTGTCCCGCAGCCACGGCGACCTCTTGCGTGCCAACCAGGCTCGCGTCAGTGGCGTCAGTCAACGTTACGGAGGCGATCTCGTCGCTTGCTCCGTGATTAGCCACGCTCACGCTGACCGCCTGGCTCGAATCCACGTCCACCGACGCAGGAGCAACCACCGCAGTCACTCCGACATCGTGTGCAGCAGGAGCCGCAATCTCGAATTCGAGCGTGTCGCAGGACATCACGGTGGCCCAGCTCCCACTGTCGGGCGCGGCCTCGTGGAAGCTCTCCTCCGTCAGGTACAGGGAGACGTTGTAGAATCCCGGGGCCATGGCCAGTTCGCCCGGGAACGCTCGGGTGGGTTCCCACTCGGCAAATATCCCCACGTCCTTCGACCGGTACTTCCTGCTGTACCACGCCGTACGTCGGGAGGCAACCACACGATGCACAGCCACGGCGGAGTCGATCCCCTCGCGTGGAGCCCTGTCGGTCGTCTTCCAGAGAACATGGAAACTGCTGTCGAGAACGACCTCCTTCACGGCGCTACCGGTGGCATCGGTGATCAGGAAATCAAACAGGAGATAGCCGTAGAACACGTAGTCGTAGGTGCCGTCGGTGAAGTCCAGCGCCTGCCACCCCTCGTATTCGGCATCGTTGGAGTTCCAGCCAGCCACGAAGGTGCCGTCCTTTTCAACCTGACTCACCCACCACCGGCCCGCATAGCCGAGCGCTTCGTTCGACGCGTCGTCGCCATCGGTTTCGCCGAAGGCCAGAGTCGGTTTTCCGTTGAGTTTCAGCTGGTACGCAAAATTGGGCTTCAGGTTGGTTCCCGTGACCGTAGCGACTAGCTGCGTGCCCGTGTAGGTGTAATCCACCGTGACCTCGGCCCCGGCCTCGTAGAACAGCGGATCCTTCTGCCCGCCGTCATAGAGATAGGTGGCGATGTCGCGCCAACGCTGATAGCCGTCGTCGGCGTGATAGGGCGCAAGGAACGCCGTTGTATCCTGCGCGAGACACGCCCCCATGAGCACAAACGACAACACACCAGACATGATCGACACGGCGCGCCAGCTTCTCATGATCCAACCCCTGCGTTTTTTGGCCCCCAGGCACAGTACACGACGGAAAATGGGACAGAAGAGCCTCCGATACCTTCTGGCCAGGATCTTACATCCCGCCAAGGGAACATGCAAACGTCGAGCCACCATATTGATGCATAAGGGAAGACCGCAGGTAGGAAGCCGTGCCGGGACAGCCATCGCAGGGCTGCTCTCGGGGCGGATCCTGGTTGCGGGGCGGTGCCCTTGGGGCCTACTCCGCGCTCGGCTCCGGCGCACCATGTTGCCGAAGCAGCTTGATGAGCTCCTCTGCATGTCTCTTGTACTGGGGCCGCACACCAATCATGTGCTCCATCATGCCGATCAAGGTGGCCTTCCCGGCATGCCCCGGCACGGACAAGTCGGCACCGCTCGTGATCAGCAGTCTTGCCATCACTATATCGTAGACGGACAGCGCCCCCACCAAGGACGTGTGCCCCGCCTCTCCCTTCGCGTTGACATCTGCTCCCTTTCGCAGCATGAGTCGGGCCACCTCAAGCTTCCTTCTGCTTGCCGCCCACGTCAGTACGGTGTCGCTCTCCAGCCTCAGATCCACCGGAGTCCCCTCGTCGAGTAGTCTCTCAATCTCCGCGAGATCCTCCTTGAAGGCGGCAGAGAACAGCGCCGGGACCTGGATGGCTCGTCGTGCCCTGCGTTCCCGGACGGGCTGCTGCACGTTCCGCATCGGGGCTTTGCGCCCCTCCTCGGCCACGACTCCGCTGGCTGCCCAGCAGAGGATCACCAACCCCATGACCGCAATGATGCCCAGACTCCACGCGTATCGACGGAGGGC
>JABGQJ010001599.1 GCA_018648945.1 Victivallales bacterium | reverse complement strand
CGGGTATGCCCCGGGGCAGGAGGCGTCAGGGGTGTTTCTGCAATCGGTTGCCGGCAGAGCACCGTTCGATCCTGTCGCCCTGTTGGGACTCCCTGCCCCTGTCCCGGAAAATATCCTGAAGACTGAGCCCAGCCTGCCATCGTTCAAGCCGGAAACGACCCCGTTCCTCAATGCCGCCCTGACGGCCGAAGTGGGACCATTCGAAGAGATCATCTTCGCTCAACGCGTTTCAGGACGCGACCATTGGTACGGGAACTTCGGGCACTACTGCGAAACCAATCCCTCGCAATCCGGAGAGCCCCTGCCCACAAAGAACAATCTGCGCTACGCATTCGCGCCGGGAGGACGCCTTTGCCGCTACAATCTGCAAACGGGGAAACTCACCATCCTGCTGGAGGATCTGCAGGGGGGGATACGGGACCCACACCTGCACTACGACGCGGGCAAGATCCTGTTCTCCTTCCGCCGGGGAACAGACAAGACGTTCCACCTCTACGAGATCGGCATTGATGGCCGGGGGCTCACCCAGCTCACTGACGGCCCCGACAACGACATCGAGCCGGTTTACACCCCCGACG
>JABGQJ010001598.1 GCA_018648945.1 Victivallales bacterium | reverse complement strand
GGATCCAAGACCTGAGTATCACCACCCGGCCATCGGATGGGAACTGGGTGGCGTTTGCCATTGCGGCGGCGGACGGCAAGCCGCTGGCGGAATCGCGCAAGGCCATCCTGGCGCTCTGCACGCGCACCGAGAACAGCTACATGTTGTGGAAAGAGGATCGGACCACCCTGGAAAACAAGCACCTGGCGACACTGCCCGCCCGTGATCGCGCCGCCGCCGAGGAGCTGGCCAAGAAGCATGGCAGACGGAACCTCAAGTGGGGTAGCAATCCCGTCGTCGCCCAGGGCGTGCCCGCCACCCTCATCCTTCCTGGCACCGCCAAGCCCCGCGTCACGGCGCTGGACGCCCAAGGCAAACCCACGAAGCCTGTTCCCGTGACCGGGAAGCCCGGTGCGTGGACAGTCGAACTCGGCCCGGTATACAAGACGCTTTGGTACGCGGTTGAGCGGTAGGGAGGGAAGGATGCTGGGGAGAGGGGGATCGGACGAATCGGTCGGGCCAGACGAATCGGACCGGGCATCATACCAGCACACCAGCATTGCCAGGGATGAACCATGACCAGTCGTGAGCGTATTCGAG
>JABGQJ010001597.1 GCA_018648945.1 Victivallales bacterium | reverse complement strand
CGTCGGTCTCGTCCTGACCGCCGTCATCATTCGCACCTTCCTGAAGATGACCTCTTCCATCGACGAGGCACGCCAGGCCGCCGAAGCTTCAGCCCAGACGAAGGCGGACTTCCTGGCGAACATGTCCCATGAGATCCGCACGCCGATGAACGCCATCATCGGCATGGCGCATCTGGCCATGCGCACGGAGTTGAATCCGAAGCAGAAAGACTACGTCGGCAAGATTCACAGTTCCGGTCAGCACCTGCTCGGCATCATCAATGACATCCTCGATTTCTCCAAGATCGAGGCCGGGAAGCTGGAGATCGAGGCTGTCGACTTCTGTCTGGATGACGTGATGGACAACGTCTCCTCCCTCATCGGCGCCAAGGCAGCAGAGAAGAATCTGGAACTCCTCTTCGATGTCCAGTCAGACGTGCCTGCGAACCTTCGTGGTGACCCGCTTCGTCTGGGGCAGATCATCATCAACTACTCGAACAATGCCGTGAAGTTCACCGATGAGGGCGAGATCGTCGTCAGAGTCCTGAAGCAGGAGGAGATCGACGACGATCTCGTGATACGGTTTGAAGTGCAGGACAC
>JABGQJ010001596.1 GCA_018648945.1 Victivallales bacterium | reverse complement strand
CCCGACGCCCGCCCGAATATCCTCTACATCATGACCGATGACCCTGCCGCTCACGCGATGAGCTGCTATGGCAGTCGGATCAACCAGACCCCGAATCTGGACCGCATCGCCGAGGGCGGCGTCCGCTTCGACAACTGCTTCTGCACGAACTCCATCTGCGAACCCAGCCGGGCCACGATCCTGACCGGCACCTACAACCACGTCAACGGCATGACCACCCTGTCCTCGAAGCTCGACAACCGCCAGCTCAACTTCGCCAAGCTCCTCCAACAGGACGGCTACCAGACCGCCGTCATCGGCAAGTGGCATCTCGGACAGGGTCCGGAGCACTGGCCGACCGGCTTCGACTACTACAACATCCTCCAGGGACAGGGCCCCTACTTCGACCCCGAAATGGTCCGGGACGGGGAGAAAGTGAACTACGAGGGCTACACCACCGACGTGATCACCGACCTCTCCCTGGAATGGCTGGAGAAGCGCGAACAGGACAAGCCCTTCCTGCTCATGTACCAGCACAAGGCGCCGCATCGCCCCTGGAATTCGGACGAGAAGCACGCCCACATGTACGACGATGTGGAC
>JABGQJ010001595.1 GCA_018648945.1 Victivallales bacterium | reverse complement strand
ATATCGTCGGCTTGGGGGGCATGGCCCGTGTCGTCAACCTGGACTTCAATCGTGATGGTGTCGCCTTCGTTGACCGGAGAGGTGGACGTGCCGTTCCAGGCGATGGTCGGGGGCTCGTTGCCGACATAGGTGGCGGCGCTGCCGGTGTCCGTGGCAGCATCACCATCGGTGACGGTCACGTCGACGGTGATCGGGTAGTGCTCCCCGAGGCCAACCTGCTCGGCTTCGGTGAGGGTGCTGGTGTTGACGCCGGTCAGGTTGCCGGTGTCCTTGATGACAGTCTCGCCGCTCTTCCATACATACGCGTAGTCGAGCTCGCCCAAGATTGTCTCTTCGTCTGAGGCCGTGACCGTGGCGGTGATATCGCCGCCGCTGAGCAGAGCGCTGTTCGGGGTGATCCCCACCGGGGCGGCGATGACCGGATCATCGTTGATCGCCGTGACGGTGATGTCGAAGGCGGCGGACCATCAGCGGCTGCTCCGTCCGGGCTTGCGCACTTTTGTCACCAGCGAACAGCTCGTGCCGATGACGTCCCAGGGCGCGCTGATGCGGGCGTGCGACATCATCCCGCGTGTGCGCC
>JABGQJ010001594.1 GCA_018648945.1 Victivallales bacterium | reverse complement strand
CCGCTCGAAAGACACACCGCACCTGTCTACCCCATCTGCAAGGCGGTCACGGAGACTTGGTAGCTCCCGCTTCCACAACTCAGGCGATCGTGTCATCCCCCTCCTGTCTTACAAGTCGCCAACAGCGGTGAGCGCCGTGGATCTGGAAATCAGGGGGAAGTGTCTGGTTCGTGATCTCACGGATGTTGCTCACTCCCTCGAGATCGTCCGCTTCGAACTTGAACCGGCGACGGTTCGTGGAAAACAGGCAAGCCCCACCCGGACGAAGCCGCGCCAAGGACAGCTCAAGCAGCTCGCGATGATTGCGCTGAACATCGAAGACAGTATCGGTGGACTTGCTGTTGGAGAAGGTTGGGGGATCGACAATGACAACATCAAACAACTCCTGCGAAGACCGCAGAAATGTGAAGACGTCGGCCTTTTCCAGGCGGTGTTGTAGGTCATCAGTGATGCCATTTCGTCTCAAGTTGCGTCGGGCCCACTCGAGATAGGTCGAAGACAGGTCAACCGAACACGTTGATCTGGCCCCACCGGCCGCGGCATAGACCGAGAAGGACCCCGTGTAGCAAAAGAGATTGAGG
>JABGQJ010001593.1 GCA_018648945.1 Victivallales bacterium | reverse complement strand
AGCATGCACGAGAACGCTTCCGTGGTTCACCGGTGTTGCGTTCGCTGCCTGTAGAGCCAGCCGTCGGGTCCAGACTCGTCCGGGCATGTCCCATCCCGTTGACGGTTCCTCGAGTCGCAGGGGGCAGTTCTCGGTCAGCCCGGCTGTGGCTGTGAGTGAGACGTCGGCGTCACACGCTATGCTGACGCTGTCAAACCACGCGCTTCCTGTACCATTCAGAACCGTTCCCATGGTGAGGATCGTCGCTTCCTGCGGTGCCGTGAACGTAAAAGTCACTTCGCGCCAGTCGTAGGTGCCTTCCCCGGTCTCCTCGAGCGGCCCCATCATCATCGGCTGCGTCGGTGTGCCCACGTGGAGGAACCAGCCGACTTTGCCTTTGGCGCCCTCCGCCCGGGCCCACGCCTTGATCACGTAGTTGGCTCCGCCTGTGATCGGCATTCGGGGGCGGTATACCGACACCCAGTTCCCAGGCGCTCCCGGGGCGACCACGGTCTTGACGCATCTGCGCCCGGAATGGGGCTTTTCGTTGACCCAATAGTTGCGGTGCACGTCGTCGGAACTTTTCTTACCCCACCCGGCCG
>JABGQJ010001592.1 GCA_018648945.1 Victivallales bacterium | reverse complement strand
CGGTGAGCATGTAGTCGGCTTCGCGCAGATCGACGCTCATCGGCTTTTGGACCAGGATCGCCTTGGGCTGGCGAGCCGCAGCGGCAATCACCATCTCGGCGTGGTGTCGGTGCCAGGAGCAAACATCGACGAAGTCGGGCCGTTCCGCGTCCAGCATCTGTCGATAGTCGTCATAGCGATTGGCCTCGTCCACGCCGAAGAAGTCGCCGAAATCGCGTCGCGCATCGGGGTTGGTGTCGGCCAGGGCGGCGATCCGGGTGGGCTGTTCCGGCACTGCGAGCCAGCCGCGGGCATGGACGCGGGCGATGATGCCGCAGGCGATTATGGCGGTGCGGTATTGTGACATGGATTTCTCCTCTGGATGTTGACGCTCTATCGTTTGAGGCATCGTTGACTCCTCGGCACGAAACTCCTTCAACAACAGGTCGACTGCCAGACTACCCGCTTTCTCCATGGGGTGGTCGATTTCTACAGGTTAAATCTTTTAGATAGAAGATTAAAGATTTCCTGTGTATGGGTGTCAAGAGAGCTTTGACATTTGAACGAATTTCGAGGAAGTTTGGTGGGGAATCAGCCACTCGAC
>JABGQJ010001591.1 GCA_018648945.1 Victivallales bacterium | reverse complement strand
GGGCAGGATCCCGCATCAACCTGCGCTGATCGGCTCAGAACGGCCAGCGCCCGTCCTTTCGCCGATCTCCTTGCCCGCCACGTTGAAGACTACCAACGCCTCTTCCGGCGCGTATCCTTCGAGTTGGGGACGCCCGCTCCCGCAGCACTCCCGACCGATGAGCTCCTGGCCCGGGCCGAGGAGGGAGAGTGTACTTCTGCCCTCCTGTCCCTGTATTTCCAGTTCGGCCGATACCTGTTGATTTCGTCCTCACGGCCAGGTGGCCTGCCGGCCAACCTCCAGGGCATCTGGGCGGACGGCTTTGATCCCCCCTGGAACGCTGACTACCACACCAACATCAACCTCCAGATGAACTACTGGCCGGCCGAAGTGTGCGCTCTCACCGAGTGCCATGAGCCCCTCTTCACGTTTGTGGATGCGCTTCGTCCCCGTGGTCGCGAGACCGCACGTGACGTTTTTGACTGCCGCGGTTTCGTCGTCGGGCACACGACGGACGTCTGGCTCCATGGCAGCATCATCGGGAAGCCGGCCTACGGGATGTGGCCCTACGGGGCAGCCTGGTGCGCGTGTCATTTCTGGGAAC
>JABGQJ010001590.1 GCA_018648945.1 Victivallales bacterium | reverse complement strand
CCTTCCATCCCGGCAGCCAAGACGACTCTATCGGCGTGCGGTCCCAGCAACTCCCGCCACCGGTCCATCGGGATATCAAAATCGGCCGTTTCCCAGAACGGTGTGGGTACCAACATGTCCACCAGACCGGCACGGGCCCACGCAATGCCGTCCAGCCCGAAGCCACGGGCATGTTCCGGCACGGCGGGCACACGGGCGGCCAACTTGATGGGGTGGCCTCTGCGCTGCGCGCATTCATCTGCAAGTTGGCGGACCTCTCGGATGAAATCCAGGGCAACCTGAACGCCTTGCTTCTCGTGCCCGGGCTTGAAGTGATAGAAGGATCGCATCCAGTCCAGCTCCAGGCCATCGGGATCGTAGCGCTCAAGCAACTCCCGGACCGCAGCCATCTGGTAATCGCGAACGTCCTTGATGGCGTAGTCCAAAGCCTGATCGCCATAGGGTCGCTTTGAACCTGGAACCCGCCGGTACTCAGGGTGTTCGCGCCAGAAGCTGTTGTGAATATAGGAATCGGGATCGTCGGTATTGTGGAGGTCGTTCATGCGCATGGAGAGCCATGGAGAAATGCCCTTCTCCCGGCACCG
>JABGQJ010000159.1 GCA_018648945.1 Victivallales bacterium | reverse complement strand
CGGTTGCTGCGTCTTGGGGCGGGCGGTCCAGTTCAGGGCATCGCCGATCAGCAGCTTCTTGGGGAGGGCGTGCTGGGCAAGATCCTGTCCGCGCTGGCAATCCACCTCGGTGCCGTCGAGGTATAGCCGTACCTCGGCATCACGGCGCCCGCTGGACACGTTCGTCCAGGTCATGGCCAGATGGCGCCACGCGCCGGGAGTCAAGGGCAGCAAGGTCTTCAGAGTGGTTTCGGCACCATAGCGGATGCTCTTGTTGCGGATCACCGAGCCTTGACAGCTTGTGCCCTTCTCGGTCCGGCCCAGTTGGATCACGAAGCGGTCCCACCAACCGAATGTGCCCACGGCATCGAAGAGGACCGTCGCGCTGCCGGGCACCGGCTTCTCCACCATCTGGCACCACAGCTCGATGGTGCCCGCTGCCTGTCGCAGCCGATCTGGATTCGTGATCTCCAGATGCCCGTCCTCCCCCGTGCACAGGTAGCCCTGTCCCACCTTGCCCGGCTGGTAGACTGCCTTGCCGATCACGCGGCCGCCCAGCTTCCCGATTTCCTCTGATCCCTCGAACTGCAGGTGCAACAGTCGTTGCGGCTCATCCTGGGCCAGTAGCATTCCCGCGAGCAGGCAGAAGGCGAGGTGTGCTTTGAAGCGAACCATGGGACCGTCTCCAGAGGGCAGGGAGCTTGTGTTCGGGCTGACCGCACACCCTACCACGTGCACCGTCGGCTGACCACACGCTCGGCATGAGCAACCAGGGCAGCCAAACCGTTTCGGTCTGGCTGCCCCAGGTCAGCGTTGGTGCCCCCACGATGCTGTTACTTCACGAACTGGCCGATGAACCCCAGGTAGCCCTGGTTGCCGTGGCGCTTGGTCCAGGTCTGAACGGACTTGCGGAGTCGCTTGAGGCAGAGCATGAGGGTCGGCACGTCGATGGGGTCGGGAAGGCTCATCTCGTGGACAGAGTCGTCCTCCGTCTCGAGGGAATCCCTGCCAAGGCGGGTTTCGCACATGGCTCTGACCCGGTCGAACAACTCCTGCTCGGTTTGCGTGGGTTTCCATTCCCGTGGCTCCCGGCCAACCTGCTCTGCCGCGTAGGAGTCGAGGACTGCACCGTAGGTCCGCAGAACCACATGGTCGGACATCTTGGGATGCTCGCGGTGGGTCTGCATCACGGCGAACTCGATGTTCTGGAGCACGTCAGGGTGTTGTTCTTCGATTCTCACTTTGGCACATCACTCGTGGGATTGTGTTTCGTGCTGGCGGAGGGGTCAGTTCGGCAACGGCGCAGAGAGCATGGCGAGGAGGAGTTTGACGGCGTTCTCGACATCGGCGAGGCCGACGGTTTCGGAGGGGGAATGGACGTAGCGGCAAGGGATGGAGAGGCAGCCGCTGGCGACGCCGTCGCGGGTGGTCTGCATGGCGCGGGCGTCGGTGGTGCCGCCGACGAGGACTTCGAGCTGGTAGGGGATGTCCTGGGCCTCGGCGGTGTCGATCATCCAGTCCTTGACCCAGGCCGTGGCGATCATGCCGCCGTCCTTGATCTTGATGGCGGGGCCTTGGTCGATGGCGATGGCCATCTTGATGGCGGGCTCGGGGGTGTCGGGGCAGAGGGTGACGTCCACGGCGATCCCCACGTCGGGCTTGATGCCGAAGGCGGCGGTGGTGGCACCGCGCAGGCCGACCTCCTCCTGGGTGCTGAAGACGACGACCACTTCGTGGGGCGTGTCGCCGAGCTGGCGGAGGGTCTCGACCAGGACGGCGCAGCCGATCCGGTCGTCCATGGCCTTGGAGGTGAGGTGGGCACCGACTTCGACCATGGGCTGGAGGAAGCAGGCCATATCGCCGAGCTTAACCGGGCAATCCTCGCGGCTGCTCGCCGCGACGTCCACGAAGAGCTTGTCGATGCCAGGCTGGGTGTTGCCGTTGAGCTTCTCGTAGCTGACGACACCAACGATGCCGTTCTCGAACTGCACGCGCCCGCCCACTTCCAGCATGGGATAGACGCCGCCCACGGGTTGGACGCGGACGAAGCCCTTCTCGTCGATGTAGGAGACGATCACGCCGATTTCGTCCATATGGCCGGAAAGCATGACGCGCTTGCCGGAGCCATCGCCGTGTTTGAGGACGATCAGGTTGCCGAGGGCATCGACGCGGATCTCGTCGGCGTGGGGCTCGACCATCTCGCGAATGATGGCCCGGACTCGGTCTTCACTGCCGGAGGGGCCAAAGCTCTCGACCAAGGTGCGAATGGTGTCTTTCATCAGGGGAATCTCCGTAGGTCAGGAGCGGGTGCGCTCGAAGGTGTCGGGGAGTCGTTTCATGGCGGCGGCGAGCAGGTCCACGGTCTGCGCGAAATCGCGCTTGTGCAGCAAGCTGACCGGACTGTGGATGTAGCGGCAGGGCACCGAGATGGTGATGGCGGGTACCCCTTCGCGGGCCAGATGGATGGCACCCGCATCGGTGCCGCCCTTGCCTGGTTGCTTGAACTGGCAGGGAATGCCTTCGATATCGGCGGTTTCGAGCAGGAGCTTGACGAGGCGGCGGTCGGCGATGGTGGACGGGTCCGCAAGGCTGATTGCGGGGCCTTTGCCAAGCTCGGTGGTGGGACTCTCGTCCCGCTCCTTGGGGCTGTCGTCGCAGATGGTGCCTTCGAGAACAAAGGCGGCGTCGGGGTTGACCGCGAAGCCTGCCACGCGGGCACCGCGCAGGCCGATCTCTTCCATGGTGGTGAAGACCGGTCGGAAGGTGAACGGATAGGGGCCGCGCTTGATCAGTTCGACCAGCACGGCGCAGCCGGCCCGGTCGTCAAAGGCCTTGCCGCAGACGGTATCGCCCATATCGCGGAAGGTGGTGGCGAAGACCCCGTAGTCGCCCTTCTTCGCGGCGCCTTCGGCTTCCCCCTTGTTCTTGGCCCCGATATCGATGGCGAGTTGATCGGCATTGACGACCTTGCCTCGTTCGTCGGGGGTGGTTTTGTGGACGGGCTTGATGGCGATGACGCCGGGGATCTTGTCCGGTCCCACGAGGACGCGTTCGGCGGGGAGCACGCGATGGTCGATGCCGCCGACGATGGTGAAGCGGAGCATGCCGGAATCGTCGGCGCTGGTAATCATGAAGCCCACTTCGTCCATGTGGGCGGCGACCATGACGGTCAAGTCTGAGGTCGTGCCCTTCTGGCAGGCGATCAGGTTGCCCAGGTGGTCCACCTGGAGGTCGTCCACATGGTCCTGAATGGCTTCGCGGATGGCAACGCGGACCTCGGTCTCGCAGCCGGATGGGCCAAAGGCATTGGATAGGGTTTCGAGGATCATTTGCCGTCCTCCTCCTTGGCGGGAGCATCCCAGGCCAGAGCCCCGAGTGACTCGGCGTCGAGGGACTGAATGAAACGGGCCAGCAGGCGGCCGGTGCGGGCCACATCGCGCACGCAGATGGTCTCGGCGGGGGTGTGCATGCTGCGCTCAGGGATGGCGAGCAGGGCCGTGGCGATGCCCTCGCGGGTGATCTGCATGGCGTTGGCGTCAGTCCCCGTACCGCGAGGAGAGACGGATGTCTGGTAGGGGATCTCTTGGTCCTTGGCGACGGTCTCGATCGCGTCGAAGAGTCTGGGGTGGATGTTGGGCCCGATGGTCAGGGCCGGCCCCTTGTCCAGCTCGATGGCATCAAAACCATCGAAGCCGGGCTGCTTGGCAAAGCCCACATCGATGGCGATGCCGATGTCGGGCATGATCCCGTAGGCGCTGACCATGGCCCCGCGCAGACCCACCTCTTCCTGGACGGTGGCGACGGCGTACACATCCCAGTGATGGCTGCCCCCCGCCAGTTCCTCCATGCAGGCAGCGATGGCGGCGACGGCCGCCCGGTCGTCGAAGGCCTTGCCGGCCAAGCGGTCGTTCTTCAGTTCCACGCAACCGGACGCGAGCGTGATGATGTCGCCGGTGCGAACGACCTTGGCGAGTTCCTCCTCCTCCATGCCGACATCGACGAAGAGGTCTGCCATGGGGGCTGGCTTGGCCCGGTCGGCAGCAGAGAGAACATGGGGCGGCCGACAGCCGATGATGCCGTGGAGTTGGCGGCGACCGTGGACGGTCACCTCTTGCCCCGGCAAGGTGCGGACGTCGAAGCCACCGACCTGGGTGAAACGGATGAAGGCACCCTCCAGTCGGGTGACCATGAGGCCGATCTCATCCATGTGCCCGGCCAGCATGATGCGGGGCCGGGGTTCCGGCCCCGTGCCGCGCCGGAAGGCGATGACATTGCCCAGGGCATCGGTGCGGACCTCATCCGCGCAGGGCGCGAATTGCTCCCGAGCCAGGTCGCCCACATCGTTCTCGTAGCCAGAGACGCCGGACGCCTCCGACAACGTCTTGAGAAAAGCAGTAAGTTCCACGGTGCACCTCGTTATTGGGAATTTGAGATTTCAGATTTGAGGTCTCAGATTGGAGGAGGGACTGGGAGGGAAGAAGCGAGATGAGGGACCACACTGTCCGATTCGTCCGATCCGGCTGATTCGTCTGATTCCCCTCCCCAAATCTGAAATCTGAAATCCGGAATCTGCAATCGGCGAATGCTCCTCATTTCCGTTTGTAGAAGCTGCTGAAGGGGAGGGCGGGGAGGCTGAGCAGGGCGGCGATGAAGCCGGCGGCCAGGCTGCCGAGGAGGATATCCGGCCAGCCGACCCAGGCACCTTGGTGGATGTTGCGGACGGCGAGAACGAAGCCGAACAGCATGATGGCCAGGATGACAAGATTGGCGGCCACGCGCACGAGGCCGAATCCCAGCATCATCCCCACTGCGACAACCGCGCATGCGACGACATACTCAATCATCCACACACCTCGAAGTTAGTTCTTCGGATAGCAGGAACTGTAGAAGGTGGTTCAGACCATGCCATCCCGAAGGCAGGGAGTCCAGTCGCACGTACTCGTCTTCCCGGTGGGCATTGCCGGATTGGCAGAGCCCGAGGCATACGGCCGGCCACTCATGGGCAAGAGGGACGTTGATATTGGTGCTCATGGGGACTTCGCGAGGGGGGCTGCCCACGTTCTGCCCCAGGACAGCGTCCACTAACGGGAGCAGGCGATCGCGGTGACAGGCCGTCCCGGCTGGTCGTTCGCCGAGCAGTTGCAGGCGCAGGTCAGAGCCCGGGCAGTCCGTCTGAAGCTGTTCCACGGCGCGGCGTGCGTCCGCGTCCAGTTGCTGCAGGATGCCCTGTGCCACACTGCGGAATTCGAAGGTGGCCCTGGCGTGTCGGGCGATGGAGTTGATGCCCTGCCCCCCCTGGATGGTGCCGAAATTGTAGGAGCTGGGTTGCTCGCCCGCGTTCGCCGTGGCGACTCGCCAGTCCTCGCGGATCTTGGCCAGGAAATCGAGGACGATCTCGATGGCATTCGGCTGGCCGAAGCCAGCCCAGCTGTGCCCGCCGGGAGTCTGGGCCTCGATTTGGTAGCGCTGGGAACCGAGAGCCGTGAGGGAGAAGGTCTCGCGGGTGCCATCGAAGGAGATGAAGGCGAACGGGGCGTGGCGGCGGTCGGCCACGAACTGCCGCACTCCACGCAGGTTGCCGAGTCCTTCCTCCCCAGTGGAGAACAGGAAGACCAGTTGGCGCGCGAAGCTCTCGCCGCCTTGGGCCAGCCGGACCAGGGCCAGGGCGAGCACGGTCACGGCGGCGAGATCGTCCGCGACTCCCAGGCCGCGCAGGCACTCGCCATCGTTGCGGACCTCGAGAGCGCCGCCCCGCTCGACGACGTCGAGGTGAGCATCCAGCACGACGCTATCCTGCCACGGGCCGTTCCCCACCGAGGCGATCAGATTGCCCGCATTGTCGCTGTGATGGGCGATGCCGTGGCTGTCGAGCAAGTCAGCCAGCAGGCGTCGGCGGGGTTCCTCGCCGTTGGATGGGGCGATGGTCAGAGCCAGGCGTCGGTGGAGTTCAAGGAACTCCGTTGCGGGGAAGGGACCAATCACAGTTCGTCCTTCTGGATGGTGAACCGTGCCAGTTCGTCTCGGTCCACGGTGAAGCCAAAGCCCGGTGCGGTGGGAACGCGAATGAAGCGCGTGTCTCTGGTCTCCATGGGCTCGGTCACGATGTCGTTGGCCAGATAGCGACTGCTGAAGGCGGCATCGGTGGGGTAGGTGGCATTCGGCAGGGACGCGGCCACGACGCGTGCAGCGTTGGCGACAGTGGTCCCAATCCGGGAGCCAATCCACACGGGAACGTTGGCGGCTTGGCAGAGGTCGTGGATCTCGCGGGTTCGCGTGAGCCCGCCGACCCTTCCCACCTTGATGTTGACGATATCCGCCGCCCCCATGGCGATGGCGCAACGGGTGGCATGGACGCTCTCGATGCTCTCGTCGGTGCAGATCGGTGTTTCCAGGCGGGAGGCGAGCTGGGCGTGGCAGTGCAGATCGTCCACTGGGAAGGGCTGCTCGATCATCTGTAGACCGAAGCGATCCCAGCCAGCGAGACGGTCGAGGTCCTCGAACCCGTAGGCGGCATTGGCATCCACCATCAGGACCGCGTCGGGGAAGGTGCTGCGAACGGCTGCCAGATACGCTTCGTCGTGGCCAGGGGCTACCTTGAGCTTGATGCGGCGGAAGCCCTTGCCCAGCTCCCGACGGACCTCCTCGACCAGCGCTTCCGGCGTGCCATGGATGCCCAGGCTGGGACCGGTTTCCACCCACTCCCGGGGTGCGGCATTGCCACCGAGAAGTCTAGCGACGGGCTGTCCGCAACACCTGCCAGCGAGATCCCAGAGAACCTGTTCCAGGGCAGCCTTCGTGAAGTGATGGCCCCGATAGGCCTGGGCCGCGTCGGCGAACTCGGCCGGGGTGCGCCACGACCGACTGAGAAGCAGGGGGCCGAGGACGCTCTGGGCCATAAGCAGGGCAGTGCCTGCGGTCTCCGAGGTGTAGAAAGGAATGCCGTCCACGGCGGCTTCACCCCAACCGGACGCATCGCCGCAGCGTCCCTCGAAGAGCACGAACTCCTTGACCGTGATCTCGCCAACACTGATGCGGAACGGCTTGGCCAAGGGAATGCGGACCGTGTAGGCCGAGAGTGAGTCTAGCTTGAGCGGCGGAAAGTCCATCAGTCTCCGGTGTCCCCAGTTCAGGTGGTGGTGAGGCAGGATCAACGTAGCCACGGGCCAGCCATCTGCAAGCACGGAACTCTGGCGAGGGTGATCGGGTCTACGCCAGCAGGATGGACATTGTGCCCAAGGAGTCAAGACAAATGATGATCGAGCTCAGCAACCAGCAAGTGAAGGTGCTTCACGAAGCCCTCCATGAGTCCATCGGCATCGCCAAGGTGTACCGGGAGACCGTCGCCGACGAGGACAGCATCATCCTGATGCAGGATCTCCGCGCCATCGCCCGAGTTCTGGACATGGAGGAGCCCAAGACGGATGAGCCGGGTCAGCGCTAGCGGCCCTCTGCCAGGGCTGACACGCCTTTGCCGAGGACGGAGACTGGGTCTTCGGCCAGGGGGTTGACCCGCACCACCCGTCCACCAATGCGTTCGGCAATGGTCTCTGCCGGTCGCTCGTTGAACTGCGGTTGGACGAAGACGACGCGGGAACCCTCCTTGGTGGCCTTCTCGTACAGGTCGCGCAACTGGCGGGGAGATGGTGCCTTGCCGTCGATCTCGACCGTGGCCTGGTGCAGGTCGTAGTCCCGGGCAAAGTAGCCGAACACGGGGTGGTAGACGCAGAAGGAACGGTGCTTCAGGGGCTTCAGCTTGTCGGCAAACTCAGTGTGGCGGGCCCTGAGCATGGTCACGTATTCACTGTGGTTCTTGGCGAATGCCTCGGCATGCTTCGGGGCAGCCTTGCTGAGGGCCACGCGCGCATTGCCGGCGATGGTGACCAGATTGGGGATGGAGAGCCAGACGTGAGGGTCGGACGCATGCTTGCAGCCATGGGTGTCGTGTCCGTCGTGTTCGTCGTGTCCGAGCCGATGGAGGGTTCTGGAGGCATCCACCAGAACAAGCTCAGGGAACATCCGTGACACCTTGCTGGCCAGCACTTTCTCGTAGTCCACACCGATGGTGACAAAGAGATGGGTGTCGCGCAGCTTGGCAACGGTTTGCGGAGTGGGAGAGAAGGTATGGGGGTCGTCTTGGTCGGACATGAGCGAGGTGACATGAACCGCGTCGCCGCCAATAGCCCGGAAGACACCAAGCAGGGGAGGGATGCTCACGCAGACCTGGATGGTGCCCGGGGTGCCCTCTTCCCTGTCTGCCGCCTTCTTGCAGGACGTGAGTAGAGCCAGGACGACCATGGAAAGCAGAGCTGCGCGCATGACTGAATCTCCAGCGATGACTGCCGTGAGGGCATGAAGTGTTACAATATAACACTAGATGGTGGGGCCATGCAAGCCGCCATCTTGTTTGGGAGGGGGCGGGGTTAGATGGCAGCGGCAGAACCCGCGCCGTGGCGGCGTTCGTGGGCGGCCAGCCATTCCAGCAGCTGCTCTGTGAGCCGCAGGCGGGTGGGAGCGGCGGCGGGATCGCTCCACAGGTTGTGTTCCTCCAAGGGGTCGGTGGTCATGTCGTAGAGCTCGCCTTCGAGGCCGCGCCCGGTGCCATTGTCGTGCCAGACGTTCAGTTTGTGGCGTTCGTCACGGAGCATGGTGGCGTGGATTGGGGGATCGAAGTAGGGCGTCCGGTTGGGCTCGCCGGAGATCCCGCTGTTGCGGTAGCAGCAGACTGCCTCGCGATGGACGGCGTTGGTTTCACCGCGCCCGATGGGCAGAAGGTCGCGTGCCTCGGGCATCCAGGCGGCCAGGTCGGCGGCATCGGCTCCGGCGGCGGCCAGGATGGTGGCGGCGAGGTCATGGTTCTGTACGAGGGCAGGGGTGCGGAGTCCGGCGTGGAGTTGGGCGGGCCAACGGAGCAGGAGAGGCACGCGCACGTTGGGGTCGTAGAAGAACGCCCCCTTGACCAGCAATTGGTGGTCGCCGAGCATGTCGCCATGGTCGCTGGTGAAGATGACGAGGGTGTTCTCGGTCAGTTCCAGACTGTCCAGGGTCTCGAGCAGACGTCCGAATTCCTGGTCTGCGAAGGCGATGGAGGCATGGTAGCCAAAGCGCATTCGCCGGAGATCCTCGCGGGAGTAGTTGGCGAAGTCGCCCAGGTAGGAACTGTGGTGTTCGCGCAGGAGGTCGGCAGGCTTCCCGACGAACTCGTCCTCATGGATGAGCGGCTCCCGGATGCGGGCTTCATCGATCCGTTCGCCTGCCTCCAGAGGGTAGTCCTTGTAGGGGTTGTGTGGGTCAAAGATGCTGACCATGCAGAAGAACGGCTTTTCATGGCGGCGATTCTCAAGAAAGTCGATGGCGCGCTCGACGGTCCAATGGGTCAGGTGGCATTCGGCGGGGTGGTGGAGGACGTTCCTGAACTCCTGCCGCAATCGGTCATGGAACGCCGGGTGGTTCTCCGCCAGCCAGGTCGCGTACGCCTGCATGGGCGCATCCATGGCCAGGCCGCCTTCCATGCACCATTCGTAGATATCGAAACCGTCGTTGGGGTGGCGACGGCTGGCTTCGTAGTCCTTGCTGGAGACGTGCAGCTTGCCAAAGAGCGCGGTCTCGTAGCCCAGGGAGCGGAGCCGCTCGGGGAACAGGACCTCTTCATCCGGCAGATCGTCATAGAGTCGGTAGACCCCATGTCCAGGCAGCGACTTGCCGGTCATCATGCTGGCCCGCGACGGGGTGCAGATGGGGTTGTTGACGTAGTCGTTCTCGAACAGGATCCCTTGCGCCGCCAAGCGGTCCAGATTCGGCGTGTTCGCGGCCGGACAGCCTGTACACCCCAGCGAATCGTAGCGCTGTTGGTCTGTCATAAGAAGCAGGATATTGGGTTGCGGTGCGGGCATGCCAGGTCCCCATTGGGTGATGTGCGCCGAACGCAGACCATATCCCCTGCCGTTGGCCCGGCAAGTGCCATTGGCCTAGGCCTAGGTTGTGACTATGTTGCCGAAACGCAGTGGGGCGGTCGAGGGGTGCCAGCCAAGGCCAGTGATATGACCGCAGTCCAACGTAGCGTAGCGGGGATACTGATGGGACTTGTTCTACCTGTTCGGGCAGCCCATCCGGTGGTGTTGGTTGCCGATGCGGAGCGCCCGGCGATGTTGGCTAAGTTGCGGGATGTCGCGTGGGCCCGAACCGCCTACGAGAAGCTGCGCAAGCGAGTCGATCCCTACGTGGAGCGCCACAAGACCGACCCGGAGTGGATTACGTCCCGCATGCTGATGAACTGGGATACGCATGCCATCACCCCGATTGTTGAGAAGGACAAGTGGGTTCGCGGCGAAGGTCGCGCGCCGGTTCCCACGCCACGGTACGCCGGCCAGCGCGACTGGGCTGGCCAATACGGGCTGCCGGGCATCGACGATCTCAAGCCCTACAATGACAAGAATGGGTTGATCTGGGCGCGCGACCGCAAGGGCACGTATGCCTGGGTCCATCCTTCGAAGACTGGCCATGCCATCGAGGGACGCAGCCGCAGCTTCCTGGCTTTGGCGCAGGACGCCGCCTTCATCTACTGGCTGACCGGGGATGCCGCCTACGCCAGATTCGCCGCCGACATCTTCTGGCCATATGTGTACGGCTTCTCACTGAAGAGGATGCCGCATGGTCCCAATGGGAAGCGAGTCGGCGAAGAGGGCGGGCCGAGACACATCTATGGTTCGCAGACCTTCGAGGTCATCCACGACAACATCGTGAAGCACATTGCGTTGACCTACGACTTCCTGCACGGCTACCTGGTGGCCGAGGGCAGGGATGTATCGCTTGTTCAAGAGCAGCTCAAACGGATGGCCGACCGGGTCGTCGCCGGGGGTGGCCGCGAGGGCAACTGGAATCTGCACCAGGCTGACATCATCGCCCATGCCGCCTTGGTGCTGGAGGAGGACGGTGCCTACGCGGATGGCAAGGGCCGGCAGCACTACATCGACATCCTGCTCAACGCGGATCTGCCGCATCAGCTTGGTCTGAGACAGGTGATGCGCACCGGCTACGACCAGGCGACCGGCATCTGGCCCGAGGCCTTTGGCTACGGCACCGGGGCAACCGTGAGCATCACCCGGATCGCCAGCCTGATTGCTCGTCAGCAGGAGGAGGAGTCGGTCCTCGACGACCCCCTCATGGTGAAGGCTTCCGTAGTCCAGTTTCAGTGGCTCTATCCCAACGGTCGGAGCATTGGCCTGGGGGACACGACGCATAGTCACGCCCGGACCTCGCCACTGGAGTTCCTGATCGCGCACGCCCGGCGCAATGGCCAGGCGGAACGAGAGAGACTCCTTACCGGGGCTCTCGGTGGCGAAGTGGCGGCTGGACGCTATGTCCGGGGGGCAAGGGCTGGCTTGATCGAGCTGTGTCTCTATGTGCCCGAGCTGGTGGAGACTGCCGAATCCGGGTTCGCGTTCGAGCGTGTGTTCCATGGCGATCCCCTGAACGCCCTGATTCTGCGGAACCTGACTGCGGAGCCCAAACACTCGCTCATGGCGGCGCTGTACGGCACTCGCGGTGGGCACACGCACGCAAATGGTCTGGCGCTTGAGCTGTTTGGGGCAGGCGAGATTCTCGGCCCCGACCCTGGGCCTGGGTCCAGCTACTGGCAGCCCGACCACGGGCGCTACTACAAGCAACGGCCCGCGCACAACACCGTGATCGTGGACGGCAAGAGCCGTGGGGACTCTGTGGCGGAGATCGTGGCGGTGGAGCCGGCTCCCGGCGAATCAGGGGTCTCTCCCAACATCGGGTTCGCCGATCTCCAGATGGTCGGCGGGAAGCCCGCCGCATCGCAACGGCGCTGCGTGGCCCTGGTGCGGACTTCGGCGTCCACTGGGTTCTATCTGGACATCTTCCGGTCCAGAGCCGACTCCCCGGAGCACCAGTCGCACGACTACATCTACCACAACATCGGCCAGAGCGTGGAGTTGATTGGCTCTGCGGGGCAGCCACTGGCTCTGTCCGAGAGCAGCGACCTCGGGAGCAAGCACGGCGACCAGCAGGGCTACGACTACTTCAAGGAGGAACGGTCGGGGTCGGCAGATACCACCTTCCGGGCTCTTTTCACGGCGCGTTTGGGTGAGCGGACGATTGTGAACTCGGTCTGGATGCTCGGCGCCGCCGAGCGCCGGGTCTTTGCTCTCTCCGCCCCGAAGGTGATCCGGGCCACTCGCGGCGGCCTGCCCAAGGCGGTTGCCGGACTGCCCCTGCCGACGGTGCTGGTTCGGCAGCGGCGGGAGGCGTGGGACGAGCCGTTCGTGGCCGTGTTCGAGCCCTTCGAGGCAGAGGATGGGGCGACCATGCGGTCGGTGACGGAACTCCCCGGGATCCGTGGTTCGGCCACGGGAGTCGTGGCCAAGTTCTCGGTGCCGACTGCGGGCGGGCGGGAAACGGGCCGCGTGATCGCCGTCCACGATGATCAGGGGGTCCATTCCCACGCGTTCCCCGGCGGGCAGTTCATGGGCACGTTCGGCGTCGTCTCGTTGCGCAAGAATACCGTCCTTGAACTGTATTTGGGCAAGGGGCATGTCGTGGCCCACGGCTCGACGGCTCTGGCATCCGCCAATGACCAGCCGGTGAGTGCGTCGCTCCGTTGGGATGGGGCCTGCTGGCAGTATTCCGCCGTTGGTTCCGTTCGGCTTCGGCTTCCCCGCGCTGCGAAGCAACCAGCAACCAAGCTCTGGCTGGAGTCTGCCACTGGCGAGCGCCAGGCAGTCCACGAAGTGATGG
>JABGQJ010001589.1 GCA_018648945.1 Victivallales bacterium | reverse complement strand
AGGCCGATGGGGCGCTCGAACGCGCGCTCCAGCTGGGAAGCCCACTGGGCCATAAGGTCGAGGGTCGGCACCACGATCAGGGCAGGCCGCCGGGTCCGCGAGATGGCCAACCGGGCCACGAAGGACTTGCCCGAGCCAGTTGGCAGGACGATCACGCCCCGGCGCGATGCTTCCTCCCAAGCGGCGACCGCCTCACCCTGGTAGGGGCGCGGTGCCAGTTCCGCATCCAGCGCTAGATCGATTGGCTGGAAGTCACGGGCCTCGTCTTGGTGAGGGATGCCGGTACCGCGCAGGGCCAGGATGATCTGCGCGTAGTGCTGGGATTCCGCCCGCCAGCAGTCGATGCGGTCGTCGAAGACGCACCACGCCCGCACCGGTTCCAGCTCGGACTCCGAGCCGGTCAGGACGAGTGTGCCTTGCTGAAACTGGATACGAACCACCGCTGTCTCCGAGATCGACGAGGACCGGGCTAGCCCTGCCGCCCCAAACTCTCCATGATCTTCGAACTGGCGATGGAGACGTCCTCGCGAGTCGCCCCCTCCTCGCCATTGCCAGCCAGAAACTCGCGCAGTTCCCTGCCGTAGG
>JABGQJ010001588.1 GCA_018648945.1 Victivallales bacterium | reverse complement strand
GACATTGCCGACCGCATGACCATTCTCCGCGACGGGGCGCTGGTCGGCACCTACGAAGCCGACAGCGTGGACCGCCAGGACGTCATCCGCCACATGGCCGGGCGCTCCCTCGAGGCAATGTACGACAAGCAGGCCGTCGAGATTGGCGAGCCAGTCCTTCAGGTGAAGGACCTGAGCTGCGCGGTGGCGGGGATTGAGGACATCGGTTTCACCGTCCACGCCGGCGAGATCCTGGGCCTTGCCGGATTGGTGGGCGCGGGCCGTACCGAACTGGCACGGACCCTCTTCGGCATCACCCCCGCCGACCAGGGGACCATTTGTCTGAACGGCGCGCCGATCACGGTCGGCTCGCCCGGCGACGCCATCGACCTGGGCATCGCGTACGTGCCCGAGGATCGCCATCTGCACGGGGTCATTCAGGATCTGCCCGTGGTGGACAACGCGATGGTCGCCATTCTGGACCAGTTCCTCGCCCATGGCCTCCTCGACCGCGGGAAGGAGGTGGAGACGGGGGCGACAGCCGTGCACCAGCTCGAGGTCAAGACCCCCTCGGTCTTTACCCCCGTGCGAAGTCTCTCCGGCGGC
>JABGQJ010001587.1 GCA_018648945.1 Victivallales bacterium | reverse complement strand
CCAGTGGGTTTTCCGAAACGGACCGCGCCAGGGAGGTTAAGCGCCTGGGTGCGGGTGAATATGTGAAAAAACCGTTTTTACTGGAGAAGATCGGGCTTGCGGTGAAGAGCGAGCTGAAGAAAAGACGAACGAGGAAAAGACGAACGTCCAACATCGAACGATGAAAAGATGAACATCGAACATCGAACATCGAACGCCCAACGTCGAATGAAATGATGAACGTTGAATTATGAAGGGTTGTTTCGCCTTTTAAATTGTTCTTTTTATTCCATATTCGATGTTCGATGTTGGGCGTTCGATGTTCGATGTTCATCTTTTCACCGTTCATCTTCTCCAACCCCGAACCCAAGGAGCCACAAAATGCCTAAATCATTCACCTCCCAATGGTTCCGGATCATTTTCCTCACATGTGTGCTGATTCCTTTAACATCATCCCAGGCATTTTCCAGCGATGATCCCATCGGTGTGCTCTCTGATTTTTCGGGAGATGTTATCATCAAAAGCAGGGGTTCATGGGGCGTTCAACCCCGGTTAAATCTCCCCCTTTATTCCTCTGACAAAGTGGTTACAAAGCTCGGAAGCGCC
>JABGQJ010001586.1 GCA_018648945.1 Victivallales bacterium | reverse complement strand
GGATATTCCTGGGTTTACTCTCATTGCAAAACGAGGATAATTATTCTCAGACATTACTGCTAGACGAGGCAGATGCAGGATTAGGTTTGGACTCAGCTCAATGTGTGGCTCGGTTATTGAAAACACTTTCTGCAACCGGGCAAGTAATTTGTATAACTCACCTTCCTACAATGGCTGTTGCCGGTGATTATCATTTGCACGTTGAAAAAGTAGAACTTGCCGACAGGAAGGTTGTATCAGTAACACAAGTTTCCGGGGACGAAAGAGTTGTAGAGGTTGCACGCTTGCTTGGTGGTCAGAAAGTAACAGACTCTGAAGGTAAATCTCAATTCAAATATGCGAAAGATTTACTGTCCAGCAGTATTTAACTTTAAATGTGAAAACGAGTTGACCGATGATTAGCCGAACTATATTTTTCCAATACAGTGCGCCCGTAGCTCAGCTGGATAGAGCGTCTGCCTCCGGAGCAGAAGGTCGTGGGTTCAAATCCCGCCGGGCGTACCATAACTGTTTTCACTCTTTCAGGTTGAGTTTTGAATCATGAGAAATCTAATTCTTATAATCCTGGCATGGGTTCTTATGAGAC
>JABGQJ010001585.1 GCA_018648945.1 Victivallales bacterium | reverse complement strand
CCCCCGGATGAAGTCGTAGGAGAGGAAGCCGCGCCAGTAGTTCATGGTGGGCTTGAACATGTGGTAGACATCGCTGACCAAGCCGGTGCGGTAGCCGCGTTCGAGGAGGATTTCGGCGATGGTATCATGCTCGGGCGGGATCTTGTGCCAGCCCGGCGCGTGGTGCCAATGCCCCCGTCGGTCATAGTTGTGGACCCACGGGAACGAGCGCCGCCCGGTATAGAAGCTCCGCCGGCATTGGAGGGTGGGTTGGCCTTCGCCGAAGGCATTGCGGAAGACCACGCTCTCCGCCGCCAGAGCATCCAGCCGAGGCGTCTGCACAAAACCCAGTTTCTGATCGGGCCCAATGATGTCGGAGCGGAGGGTGTCGAGGACGATGCCGATGACGTTCATGGGAGGGCTCCCGATTGGGGAATGGAATGGTGGAATGATGGAATGCCGAAGGCCCTGAGCAGAGCCGAAGGGGTGGAATGGTGGAATGGTGGGTCCCCAAGCACTATTGCGCCGGGAGGGAGGTGGGGCAACTGGCGGCGGGGTGGTGTGGCGGGCGGCCTGCTCGCGCACGCTCTCGAAGGGACCGCTGACCC
>JABGQJ010001584.1 GCA_018648945.1 Victivallales bacterium | reverse complement strand
AACCAGGAAAATGTAGGTAGGCTCCTTGACTGTGGAGATCTGTTTGAGCCCACTCCAGTCAGGCAGATACCGGTTGAATCCATAGCTGTACCACAGCTGTTTCCGCATGGACACGTTGGGGTTGCGGTTGCCGGGGCAAGCCAGGATCTTGGCGTCGGCAATGTAGTCAAATGCATACCAGAACATCGGACGATGCCGGGAACTGACCGACTTTCCCCGGGCATCTTTAAATTCATACGTGATCGACGGGTACGAGCTCGACCACTGATGCTTGGGGAAGAACTGATCGTTGTCACCAGTGTACATCTGGATCGCCAGAGAGAGCTGCTTGACGTTGGCCGTGCAACTGGCCTGCAACGCCTTGTCCTTCGCCTGACGCAAAGCGGGAAGCAGCATTGAGGCCAGAATGGCGATGATCGCGATGACCACCAAGAGCTCAATCAGCGTGAACCCCAACCCCCGACTGCGTTTCTCTGCCATGCACATGCGCGAATTCCTTACATTTGACTCCGAATACTCCACCGAATCAGGCGGCAACCGATATGTCATACGCACACGGATGCGTAAGACAGAAGCGGACAATATAG
>JABGQJ010001583.1 GCA_018648945.1 Victivallales bacterium | reverse complement strand
CTGGCGAATCTGGAGGCCTTCAACGAGAAGCAAAGGAAGCACAGCAGCAGGTACGACGCCCTGCCGAACAGGACACTTGACCTGCTGATGAGCTACAAGGCTTACCTGGGAAAGGCCAGCAACCCACAGCAATAGCCGGAGGATGCTACGGACGCGCTATCGCGTACCACAGAGCCGCCAGGAGTTCGATAAGGGGAGAATGAAGAGCATTCTGACTACAGTACTGGTGTTGACAGCTGCTATGTGTATAGCCGAAGACAAGAAACGTACATCGCGCATCAGAGTCCAGCTGTCCGCTGAACTGGCGCCGCTTCCGCCGTCGCTCCGGCAGCCCATCGGCAGCTGACTCCAGCGTTGAGAGGAGACGCAGCATGGACGAGTTGATGGGACAGATTGCCATGGTTGCCATGCTTCCGCTGTTCGTCTTCTTGGTGCTCTTGAGGCCGATCCTGGCAAAGCGACGGCGTATGTTCGCCCGAGCCAAGGGCATCCTCGAGGCTATGGATGACCCTGAGGAGAGGGTGGAGCTTCTTCTCTTTCGTTCGGGCTGGTGCAGCGGCGTGACACGGGGAGCGCTCCGGCCTACT
>JABGQJ010001582.1 GCA_018648945.1 Victivallales bacterium | reverse complement strand
CAATGAGGGAACCGAAAACGAAAGCACAGCGACCGTAGAGAGTCAGCCAGCGCGACGTCTCGGCAACGGCCACCCCAAGCAGGCTGAGGTTCCAGCATCCCAACGCGAAAAGGACAGCGGCGAAAGCGAAGTGGGCGGGCCGAGTGTGGCGACGCCAGAAGACATAGGCAACCAGGGAAAGATTGGCGATCACGCAGAAGAGGAGGATGAGGCTAATCGGGATCAATGGACAACGGGTCTCCCTACCACAACACTCGCATCGCTTCCATTGAAACCATGCGCCAAGACGACCGCATTGTTGATCGTGTTCCGGCGTGGGCGGTTCGGCACATAGTCCAGATCACAGGCGGGATCGGGGTACTCGAGGTTTGTCGTTGCCGGAATAATCCCCTCCGACAGTGCCTTGACTGTCGAGATCAGCTGCAGAACGCCAGCCGCATTTTGGGGAATACCAATCATGGACTTCACCGAACTCATGGGGATCCGATACGCGCGTTCCCCGAACACCGTCTTCATGGCTTCGGTTTCCCAGGCGTCCAGATGGACATCGGAAACACCGTGCGTCCCCACGTAGTCAATCTGATTCGG
>JABGQJ010001581.1:317-589 GCA_018648945.1 Victivallales bacterium | reverse complement strand
CCAGGAATCGGATAGTTGTGCCAGCTGGTAGATCCGGTACAGCCCGAGACCGTTGCCCCACTCCAGATCAGTCAGAGGCCGAGTGGCATGGGTAAGAGAGACGCCCTGACTGCGCAAAGGGGGTATGGAGTATGACACGTAGTAGGTACTGCCGGTGTAGGGCTCCGTGCGCTTGAACCAGATCGGCCGGACGAGATTCTCCCCAATTTCCGGTGTGAGCATGATACTCTGGCCGAGCTCGGTCTGCCGGAACAGTTCCTGGTCGTCCAGAC
>JABGQJ010001581.1:0-307 GCA_018648945.1 Victivallales bacterium | reverse complement strand
AGACAGTCGATGAGGTAATCGCGCGCATTGGCCTTGAGGGCCTCAATGGAGTCCTGTTCCATATACGGCCAGATCAGAGCCCATTCGGAGATCATATTTCCGGCATCGACGATGTTCCGGTCCGGTCGCGTCCAGTAACCCGGGAATAGTGTTCTCGGCAAAGGCCGGCTCCCGTCGTGGCGGGCGATCGAGTGGTTCTCGCGCACTTCCTGAGCGGTTTGCGAGCCCTTCGCCCAAGGCAACGGGATCCGTGTACCGGCCGGCGGAATGGGCAGCTCGTAGGACGATTCCGTGCCGCCCACTACGG
>JABGQJ010001580.1 GCA_018648945.1 Victivallales bacterium | reverse complement strand
CCCGACAACACCAGTCCGATTCTCGACTTCAGCGACACATCGCTCATCAACAGGCGGGAGTGCTCCGCCAATGTGACTCAGGAGTTCCTGATCGAGACAGCGGATGTCAAGGGAGGCGTTAGGAACCTGCGAATAAGGGCCGCCAACGGAAACAACGTCTCAGTCGGTGCATGGACGAGTTTGGGCGTCCACTACGAATTCCCGTACCGAAACATCGGGGGCTGCACCGGCGTCGGGCTCTGGGTGAAGGGGGACGGTTCCGGGGCTGTCCTGAACGTTCAGTTCCGGACAGACCGCAAGTTCGGCGCG
Source organism: Victivallales bacterium (assembly GCA_018648945.1). The sequence goes on along the minus strand of JABGQJ010001580.1, from coordinate 280 downwards.
GCAATCTCCGAGCACTACATCGATCTTGACTTCACCGGCTGGCGCTACTGCGAACTGCTGTTCCGAGAGCGAGACAGTGAGCGCGCGTTCGGCCTGAAATGGCCCTATGTACGCGGAGCCAGCTATGATCTGTGCCACCGCGATCTCAACACCTCTCGAGTTTCCGAGATCAATCTGCTGCTGAACCGGATCCCCGCCAATGGCCGGACCGATGTCACCATCGGCCCGATCGTGGGAACAACGGCCATGCGGACGACGCTTGAGGACATCGTTTTGACCG
>JABGQJ010000158.1 GCA_018648945.1 Victivallales bacterium | reverse complement strand
ACTCGTCGACGACGATCGCCATCTGCCGCCCCGCCGTGCGAAGCTGGAGCAGTGCGCGCTCAATCGAGCCGCCCTCGGGAACAAACTCGACTGGCTCAATCAGCGACTCCAGGACTACCTCGTCCCCCGCCAGCAGCAATCGCCGGCTCTCTCTCGCAGGGCCATTCTCTTCCTGGACGGGCGGTACTATAGTTCCATCTTGACGGGAGACGACGTACTTGTCGTCCAGATCCCGCCCACAACCGGTATCAGGAAGGTCCCCGATCCGTGATGCACGCACTGGCCAACACCGCCCCCGACGTCCTTGAACTACAGCAACTGCCAGTGCCAACCCCCGATCCAGGGCAGGTACGAATCCGTACCCTTGCCTGCGGCATCTGCGCCACGGATCTGGAGATGCTCGCGGGCTGGGACCGCACAGGCTTTCCCTCCATTCCGGGACACGAGTGGTGTGGCGTGGTGGATGCCGTCGGCCCCGGTGTCTCCGAAAGTCTGGTTGGGCAGTGCTGCGTCGGCGACAACGTCTTGCCCGACGGCGGCGAGGTGGGCTTTGAACACCCCGGCGGCTATGCAGAGTACTTCGTCACCCAGGCCGCGAACCTGCGCGCCCTCCCCCTCGGAACCGATCCGACGACGGCAACTCTCATCGAACCGCTGGCCGTCTGCCTGCGCGGACTTGGCCATCTCCGGCCACTGAATCCCGGCCAAGCCTTGATCGTCGGCGACGGCACCATTGGCCTGCTGATGACCATCCTGCTGCTTCAGGAGGGTGTGGAGGGATTGACCATCGTGGGTGGCGTCCCCGAACGCCTTGCCATGGCCCTCGACCTAGGAGCCACCCACGCGCTCGACTACCGGACACTGGACCTCGCCGCCCAACTGGGTCGCCACTTCTCCACCGTGATCGAGGCATCCGGCACGGAGAGCGGTATGACCACCGCCCTGGAGGGTGCTGCCAATGAAGCCAAGTTCCTGATCCTCGGCGACTATGCCGACGCCCGCGCTGACTTCCCCTGGAACAGTCTTCTGCATCGCGAACTCCAACTCATCGGCTCCAACGCCGGGACCGGGGCCTGGGACGAAGCCGTCGAACAGTTCGTCAAGGCGGGAGAGCACATCGGTCGTCTGGTCACTCACACCGTCCCCTACCATGAATACCCACGCGCGCTCGATCTCGCCCGCACCCGCCGCGACGGAGCCATCCGCGTCGTCCTCACCTGGGAATAGCCATATGCAGACCGGCCCACAACTCATTGCCGACATCGACTCCTGTTCCACTCCTCACGGCACGGCTGCCTTCTGGTGGCTGGGGCAACACAGCTTCATCGTGAAGCTTGGGGATGCGGTCCTCTACTTCGATCCCTACCTGACTCCCAACGCCAAGCGCAACGTCCCACCACTGCTCAGAGCCAACGAGATCACCCACGCCACCATGGCGCTCGGCACGCACGACCACGCGGACCATATCGACCGCCCTTCCTTGCCCGCTCTCATGGCCGCATCACCGCAGGCAGTACTCGTCGTTCCCGACCTCCTGAAGGACCGGCTCGCCCGTGATCTCCAGCTGCCTGGAGAGCGCCTCGTGGGCATGGACGAAGGACAGACCGTGGAGTTGGCGGGGCTCCGCATCTCCGCCGTGGCTGCGGCCCACGAGTTCCTTGACCGGGATCCCGGCACCGGGCGCTGCCCGTACCTCGGGTACGTAATCCAGGGCCACGGGGTCACTGTCTACCACGCGGGCGACACCTGCATCTATCAGGGCATGCAGGCGGCCCTGGCTCGCTTCGACATCGATCTCGCCTTCCTGCCCATCAACGGGCGCGATGCGGAGCGCTACGCCCGCCATTGCATCGGTAACATGACCTACCAGGAAGCTGCGGATCTGGCTGGAAGCCTGCGCCCACGTTTGACCATCCCCACCCACTTCGAGATGTTCGACGGCAACACCGCCGACCCGGAGGCCTTCCGGGCCTACCTGAACATCAAGTACCCGGACCTGCCCACCTGCATCCCGCAGCATGGCGTCCGCACCCTCTGCTCCCACACGTAGAATGGAAGCCAGCCATGCCTAGTCCCCTTCTTCGCGAAGCCTTCCTGAATGAGGTAGCCCTGCGTGCCGAGCGAACCGGCCAGTGGCTGCTGGCCGAAGAGCACGGTCCCGTCGTCTCCCTCTCGCGCCTCCGCGAAACGACTCGCGCCTACGTCGCGCGCCCTGGGAAGCGCCTTCGGCCCGCCGTTCTCCTCTTCGCTTGCGCGGCCGTGGGTGGCGACGAGGAACAGGCCCTGCCCGCCGCGGCCGCTGTCGAGCTGTTCCACACCTGGAGCCTCGTCCACGACGACATCATCGACAATGACGACCTTCGTCGCGGCCAACCCACAGCCCACCGCCTGGCCAGCACCCTCGCCGCCGAGCAGCTCGGCCTTGCCCCCGCCGCAGCGGCCCACTACGGACAGAGCGCGGCCATCCTCGCAGGCGACATCCAGCTGGCCTGGGCCATGCGCATGCTCGTGCGTTGCCGGGACCAGGGCGTCTCGGCAGACGTGGTGCTGGACCTCATGGCCCGACTCACCGACCAACTCGCGCCCCAACTCATCGACGGGGAAATGCTCGACGTGGAGTTCAGCCACCGCCCTCCCGACGAGCTGTCCGAGAAGGAGATCCTGAACATGCAGGAACTGAAGACCGGCGCTCTACTGGGCTATGCCGCCTCGACCGGCGCCTGCATTGGCACCGATCATGTCTATGACAACTGCTCGGCGGCCCAGGCACTCAATGCCTTTGGCCGGGCCTGCGGCATCGCCTTCCAGCTGCAAGACGACATCCTGGGAATCGTCGGCGACGAACGCCAGCTCGGCAAGCCGATCGGCTCCGACCTGCGTGAAGGCAAGGCTACCGTCCTGATCCTCCATGCCCTGCGCCATGCCAATGGCCGCGAGGGGGATCTCCTCCGGCACGTCCTGGGCAATCCCGAAGCCCCCACCGACGAAATCGCCAAGGCGACCCAACTGCTCACCGACCTCGGCAGCCTTGAGCACACCCGCGTCCTGGCCCGCCAGTACATCGCGGGGGCACAGGCACACCTCGCGGAATTGCCACCCTCTCCTTCCCGCGACTTGCTCGAAGCCTGGGGTGAGTTCCTCTTTGACCGGAGCTTCTAGCCTGGATCAGATCCGACAGTCACCGAGGGTCAGGTCGAACTGCTCGCCGAGCCATTCGTAAGCTGTCCGCACAGCATCGCCGGGGGGCCGGTGTCCGGTGGCGTGATCGAGGATTGCCAGCGCGTCGTCACGCCCATGGAACTGGTAGGCGGAGCGCGCGGCGTTCAAGTACTGCCAGCTGCGCGGGCCGTCACAGTCTCCGGCCAGGATGAGGAACGGCGTCGGCGCCGCGAGGGCGAGGAGATGGTGGTGCGCAACGGGGAAGTCCGGCTCGTGAATCTGCGGCCCGAGGTACCAGGGCGCATCCCAATTGGTCGATGAGAACGGGATCCCGAAGTCGGACGCAATGATCGCCTTGATGCGCGCGTCGAGACAACCGGTGTAGAAGGCCATCTTCCCCCCGAGCGAATGGCCCATGACCAGGACGCGTTCCGGATCGATCTGCGGTTGGTCAAGCAAGAAGTCGAGCGCGACACGTGTGTCGTGCACCAGCCGTGCCATGCCAGTCCACTGCGGGTACTGCCCGTGGAGCTTGTCGACAGCTGCATGCCACTGGGCGAACGACGCGCCTGTTCCGGGGTCCTCGACCGTGTTGAACGGGAAGGCCTGACCGCAGACCACGAGGAACCCCAGCTGGACCAAGTGCCGCCCGAAATGCACCGCTGGCGCATCCTTTGGTTCTCCGGTCTCGAGGTCGTATCCCGCCATCAGGTCCGGGTTGTAGAACGGAATCACGGCGCCCGGCAGCGGCCCCCCAGCCTTGCCTTTGGGTGCCATCACCAGGATCTTCTGGCTTGATGTCGCAGTGGTAGGCAACTGCACCTCGGTGGCGTCACACTCCGGCAGACTGAAGCGGCGGAGCACCTGCGGGGTGCGGTCGAACGGCGCGAGATCCGCGTGGCCCAGCACCCGGTCCCACTGGGAGCGAAGCTGTTCGCGCAGCACCTCCCATTCGCTGGCAGTAAGCTGCCCGCCACCGGCAGGCGCAATCGGCCTAAGCCCCTCGTCGGGGCCAAGGTCGGCGTACGGAGGCGCACTGAGGAGCTCCGAGATAGGTTTGTTATCAGAACTGTGTTTCATCGCCCTCGTGCACCCCAAATGCGTCTGTCCGCAGGTCGTGGGACCGGAATCGCTACGTTGCTCCCGACTATACCCGAGCTCCCTGCCCCCTCAAGCACAGAAGTACTACCGGGGATCCAGATGCCTGGCCTCCGCCGCGCTGAGCGCGCGGAGCAGGTCCGTGCGCCACGTGCGGACCGCCTTCGGCTGGCCTTCGTCCATCAGCGACTGAATCGAGGGCCCATCGACCAGGGCCTGCACTGCGTCGTCCCGCACGTGCTTCTTGGCGAGACCCAGCATCCAGAAATCCTCGACCGCCTCGCGGAACGCTTCTGCCCGAATGCTGGGGATGGGGCCGTTGTCGCCATGGTAGAAGAGGCAGTTGTCGCCGCTCTTGTCGCGCTGGTCAAATTCGGCCCAGTCATTGCCTCGCCAGGAGTTGAAGCTCCACAGGCAGAAGCCGTGGGCGCCGGCCAGCCAGGAGCGCATGCCTCGGAAACGGTAGTAGGAGAGCAGGGGCTGTACCTGGGTGTTGACGGCGCAGAGGTAGGGACAGAATGGCTTGCCCGACGCACGATAGAACGCAAGCTCCGCTACGCTGTCGTCCCGCCCGGACAGGCGCGGTTCCCAGGGAATCCAGACATCGGTCACTGGGTCGAGCAAGCGCACGGTAGCGAAGGTGGTCCAGGTGGCGGGGTCCTGGTAGAGCTGAACGCCTGGAGCGATGCGCTTGAGCAGTTGGGCGGTGCGGAGGACATCCTTCGCGCCCTCGTTGTGGACCTCGTCGACAATGGGGACTAGGAAGTCGTCCATCGTGTATCCCTGTCCTCGGAGGGCCGCGAACCAGCGCGTCGCCCAGGTGGTGAAGAGGCCGGTCCATTCCTCGTCGAGGAGCTTGCCCTTGAACCCCCGACTGCGGATGCGGCGGTCGAACTCGGCCTGGACACCGTAGGAATAGACCCATTTGAGCCCCAGCGACCGGATCAGGGCCTCGTCCCCCAAGTAGGCGTCGTTGTCATCGGAGACTGCGATCCCGCCTTGGGGCGCTTTGGTCAGTGCGCCAAACGGAGGAGAGGTGATGACGTGGCTGAAGCCGTACTCGCGACACGTCTCCAAGTAGCGTTTCCGCAGCGTCTTGCCTTGCGCCCAGGAAAACCCGTAGGGGCCGAAGTTATAGACCATGAACGGCAACTTCTCCGGGATGGTCAGGGGCAGGACTTCGGCTTGGACCTCGACTCGGTGCGGGGGCCACAGGCTATCGATGGGGACGAACGTCAATCCCCACGCGTACGTGCCTGCCGGGAGATTGGTCTGGAAGCGGAGCCAGAGCTTGCGCGTTTCATAGGGGGGAATGGTGAGCAGATTCGCCTCGTTGAGCCCCACCAGAGGGTCCATCTGCCGCTCCTTGAACGGATTCAGGCGAGGGACGGCCTCCTTGAGCAAGACCAGTTCCTGCCAGCGCGTCTCTGAATCCTTGAGGTGGAAATCCGGCTCCACGCGAAGCGTGATGGACCGGTCGCTGAGATTGCTGACCAACAGTGTCTCGCCCTCCCGCTCCCCGCGCGCGACAACCGTGTGGACGGTCGTTGCCGGCACAAGATCAGCGGGCAAGGTGTCAGCGAAACAGGCCTCGTAGGGATCAGCCGACCAGACAAGAAAGCCCTTGTCGTAGAGTGGCTTGGATTTCTTGGGAACGGTCACGTGTTGGGCGAACTTCTCCTTGCTGCACAGCGCGATGTGGCTGAAGCCACTGCGGTCGGCAAAGCCCGCAGTGGCTGGAGACCACGTGGTCAGTTCCCCCAGGCCCTTCTCCTCGCGACAGATGTTGCCCTTGAGGACCGGGGTCTGGGCTGGATCGAAGCCCAGCGCCGCCAGGGGGAGTTTGAGCTCAGCGGTCCAGCCCCCCGGGTAGCGCCCGACTGCGCTTTCCCACGAACCATCCCAACCTGGATTGGCATCCTTCTCGTCGAAGCGGGTCCCGGCTGCCGAGACGATGAGGTGGTAGAGGGGCGCCCGCCGCAACCCATGGGTGAGCAGGAGTTCGACGCAGTCATCCTCCCAGACGCGTCCGTCTTCGGCGGTGACCTTGGCGTGGATGGCATCGGGATTGGGTTCGTCGCAGGCAAAGAAGAGGTACAGGGCAGCGCCGTCGCGGACGAGCTCGACGGTCGTGCCCTTCTTCGGGGGTGCCCCGGTCTTGTAGTCGTTGAGTATGGCTTTGGCACCCACTTCATAGGCGGCGTCCCGGGCGCCGTCGATCACCGGTGGGGTCTTGGTCACAGGAACGGTCAGGTAGCGTTCCGGAAGTTCGCCTGTTGCTGCTGGCGGATTCGCTCCGACTCCGAGCTGCCGCAGGGCCTTCGTTCTGGCTGAGACGCCGGGGCGACGGCCGTAGAGCGACACAATGAGATTCTCGATGAACGCATCCTCGGCAGTGCGGAAGGTCGAGTAGGCATAGGTGTAGATGAGCCGCCCCTTACCGCAGGCATTCTCCTGGACGGCGGCAAGCGGGACCTTGCGGCCCTTCGCAACCAGCAGCGGTTCGAGCTTGGCTGGTAGGTTGTCGAGGTAGCGACAGGCCATGGCCCCGCCCCAGTCGGCGGCGAGCGCGTTCGGGGTCCTGAGCAGGGGGTTGGCGCTGCCGGGGGCAGGAATGCCGGTGTAGGTCTTCTCCGGGTTCTCACTCCGGTAGTTTTCGGCAGCGAGCAGGACCAGGCCGTTCGCGCGGAAGAAGGCGGTCATCTCCTTCGGCCAGTGGCTGACGATCTGCCAACTGACTGGGCCGATCATCAAGGTCCCACCCCGCTGCAGCAGGGACTTGATCGAGCGGCACACTTCGGGACGGGAGAACAACTCCCGGTACACTGCCACCGGGACTTGCTCGGGGAAGATTGCGAGCAGCGAGTTGTCGAGGCTCTCGCAGACCTGCAGGACCGTTCGTGGCTGGGCGCCGATCAGGGCCTTGCGCTCGAACGTGTCGCTCAGCACCCCATAGGCGTTGAAGTCCGCTTTCATGGTCCCCCCGAGCACGCAGGCTCGGGTGAATTCGGCAGACGGTACGACGCCTGCGAGAGCGATGAGGATGAGCAAAACACACCGTGTATACACGAGAACTCTCCGAGGTTCGAGCCAGCGGGGGTAACATACCCAGACTATACGGACGCCGATCATGGGCGTCAAGCGTGGTGCCCTCAGGGGGTAGCCTGGGCCCGGCGAGGGCCCAGGCAGCCCCCTGAGGGCATTGAAAGGCCCGTGCGGTCCGTTATCTTCATAGGTCTCGCTGTACGCTGTACCCGCCCTCAATTCAGGATATTGCCATGATCCGGACCTTCTCTCTGGTTGCCTGTTTCGTCTCTGCCGCGCTTCTCGCCCAGCCCGCTCTGGATGCCCCCGTGGCGTCCTGGACTTTCGAGAAGCTCGTGGGCCTGACAGTTCCAGATACATCCGGCAACGCGAACGATCTCCAAGTCCGTTCTGCCATGATGGTGAAGGGTTTGCGAGGAAAGGGGCTCGCATTTTCCCCCGACGACGGCAACGTCTTTCTGCCCACGCCCGGTGGTCTGCGTTTGAGCAAGGCGATGTCGATCGACGTGTGGTTCAACCCGACGGTCGCGGTCCAGGACGGCTTCGCTGCCTTGGTGCGGTCGGACGGCTCCTTTGCCCTTCGCTTCGCCAACTCCGGGCATCTTGGCTTCCTGCTCTGGAATGGGGAGCAAGTGATTGGCCTGAGCAGCAAGGAGAAGCTGTGGAAAACAGGCGTCTGGCACCATGCCGTGGCCACCTACGACGGTACGAAGATGCGCCTGTACGTCAATGGCAAGGAGTCGGCCAGCCTGACCATCGAGGTCCCTGGCCTGCGGATCAAGCCTGGCGGGGCACTGGGCGTTGGCTCGGTGCATACGCAGTACCGGTTCAGCGGCACGATTGACGAGGTGCGGTTGTTTGCCCGCGCCCTCTCTGCAAAGGAAATCGAGGCATCCTATCAGCGCGGTCTCCGTGCTGCCAAGACCGAGGCCGGCATTGTGGTCAAGCCCGAACGGGTGGGCGAGACCAAGAAGGTGTTCCGCAAGCCGCTTCGGGAAGTCGGCATGGTCAAGGATGGTTTTGTCTGGCTCGACGCCGAGGACTTCACCGAATACGGCGGCTGGACCATCGACACCCAGTTCGTTCACTTGATGGGCTCCGCCTACCTACTGGCCACGGGCGTTGGCGTTCCGGTCGAGGACGCCACCACCGAATTCGACCTGCCCAAGGCGGGCACCTACCGGGTCTGGGTGCGCGACCGTAACTGGGTCAAGGGACACTCCCCCGGCACCTTCCAGATCTTGGTCAACGGCAAGCCCTTGGGCGAGACTTTCGGCGACGCCCCCACGAGTGAGTGGACCTGGGAAGACGGCGGCCGCGTGCAACTCCCGGCGGGCAAGGTGAAACTGTCCATTCACGATCTGACGGGCTACTACGGACGCTGCGATGCCCTGGTCTTGACCACCGACCAAGACTACCGCCCCCCAGCGGGCCGGGAAGCCGTCTGCGCCGAGCGGGCCCGCCTGACTGGCCTGACCCTCGATCCCCTCGACGGTGGCGAGTTCGATGTGATCGTGGTCGGGGGTGGTCCGACCGGTTGTCCCGCCGCGATTGCGGCGGCCCGCATGGGTGCCAAGACCGCGCTGATCCAGAACCGTCCGGTGTTGGGCGGCAATGCCAGCGACGAGTGCGGCGTGCCACTCAACGGCGCGGCCAGTCACCACCGCGATGCCCGCGAAACTGGCATCGCCGAGGAGACGGCCCGTTTCCGCGCCCATTACGGCTACCGCAAATACAGCACGCCATTCCAGATGCTCTGCGATGCCGAGCCCAATCTCAGCGTCTTCCTCAACAAGCACGCCTTCGACGTGGAAATGGCCGACGACAAGACGATCCGCGCCATCAAGGCGGTCGATACTCTCACGGGCGCGATCACAGTCTATCGCGGCAAGTTCATGATCGATACCACCGGCGATGGCTGGGTCGGCTACTTCGCCAAGGCCGAGTACCGTCTGGGGCGCGAGTCCAAGCACGAATTCAACGAGAGCCTGGCGCCAGAGAAGGCCGACAAGCTGACCATGTCCGGGTGCCTGATGGGCAACGGCATCTCCTTCCGGGCCTCGAACGTGGGCAAGGAAGTGCCGTTCGTACGTCCTCCCTGGGCTCGTGAGATCGATCTGATCGAGAGCCCAGGCCGGGCCATCAAGAATGTCACGAGCGGCAACTGGTGGATCGAGCATCCAAACGACATCGACGACGTCTTCCAGGCCGAGGAAGCCCGCGACGAGTTGATCAAGATCTCCTTCAGCTACTTCGACTTCGTCAAGAACAAGAGCAAGCTCAAGGAGCAGGCCCGCAACTACGTGATGAACCACATTCCGCACATGGACGCCAAACGCGAGTCCCGGCGGCTGGTCGGCGACTACATCCTGAACCAGAACGACTGCGAGGCCGGCGACCTCTTCCCCGACCGCATCTCCTACGGTGGTTGGCCCATGGATGTGCACCACCCAGAGGGCATTTTCTCGGGCAAGGAGGGCTCCTTCTGGTGCAATGGTCTGGTGCCGATCCACACCATCCCGTACCGCTGCATCTACTCCAAGAACATCGACAACCTGTTCTTCGCCGGTCGCTGTGCCAGTGTCACCCACATCGCCCTGGGCAGCATTCGTGTGGAGAGCACGCTCGCCACCCTGGGGCAGGCCGCCGGTACGGCAGCGGCCATGTGCATCCAGCACAAGACCACCCCCCGCGGCATCTACCAGAACTATATCGGCCAGCTGCAGCAGACGCTGCTGAAGAACGACCAGACCATCCCCGGCATTGTCAACGAGGATACCAGCGACATGGCCCGAGGCGCGACCGTGACCGCATCCAGCACTGCCGACATGATCGAGTTCCGTAAGCTGAATGTGAAGAGCGGGGACAAGCATGAGTTGGCCATGGCGCGCGGGATGTTCTTTCCCTGGCCGGCTGGCCGGCTGGATAGCCTGCACGTGTTGCTGACCAACACCACGGCCGAGACCCGCACGATCAAGATGCACCTGCGCACCGCTGCCAAGGCTGGCGATGTCACGGCCACTGAGGATCTAGCTGCCAGCGAGACCACCATGAACCCGAAGGGCACGAAGTGGATGGAGTTCGAGATCGCCAGGGACTTGCCGGAGCCGTTCGCCTGGTTCTGGATCGAGAAGACCGAAGGCGTCAACTGGTCACTGATGACCGCCGCCCCGCCGCAGTCCTTCCGCTTCTACGGCGCCGAGAAGGCCTGGACAATCGTCGACAATCAGTTCTACGCCTTCTACACCAAGCCGGCGCTGTGTGTCCCCGCTTCCTTCTCCCCCAGCTTCGTGGTCAATGGAACCGCCCGCAAATGGGACGGGAAGACCAACATGTGGGCCAGCGATCCTCGGCAGGAGATGCCCCAATGGCTGGAACTGGGCCTCGGCAGGGCGCAGACCTTCAACTCCGTATACCTCACCTTCGATACCAATCTCGCCCCCCGCCTGCCCAGCGAAGCCTGCCCTCCCGAAGCCGTCCGCGACTACCAGATCCAAGTGCCTCGCCCCGGCGGCGGCTGGCGCACGGTCGCTGAGACCAAGGGCAACTTCCTCCGTCGCCGCATCCATCGCTTCAAGCCGGTCACCGCGCAGAAAATGAGGGTGAAGGTCCTCGGCACGAATGGGGTCAAGGAAGCCCGCGTCTTCGAGGTCCGCATCTACAACGAGTAGTGCCTGTCTGCTCTTCCTCCCGCAAGCGACCACAGGGGGGATGGGATCAACTCCCATCCCTGAGTTCCAGGATGTCTGTGGCCGAGACTGGAGGGTCGGGACGTGGCAGAAGCACCGAGAAAAGCGGGTCGCTAGACGTCCCTGCCATGCAGAGCGCGAGGAGCCAGCGACTCCGAGTTTCCACCGCGATCAGCCCACGTAACACGGCTCCGATGGGAGATTGGGCGGATGGTAATCGACCTGAGCACCCAGGCGAGCCCTCACCGAGACATGGACCTTCTCGTCAGCGCCGATTTCTCTGGTACTGTCTCCCAAGGCCTTCCAAATCCCGCTGTACGAGTTATGGATATCGCCCGCTGGATCTGGGGCTAGGTAGTCCATGTAATCATCGATGAACACCATCCCGTGTGTTTCTGCGGCCTTGACCATCCACGCCAGTGTTATGTCTGCTAGTCCCGCTTGCTCGGCTTTGTATCCGCCGCCCACATCGCTGTGAACGCCAGCAAACCAAACCTGGGCAATGCGCGGATCATCGTCGAACTGAAGGACCGGAAAGGTCAGGCGCTTCTCATCAATCGACATGGCGTGATAGGCAGCCTTGACATTGGGGTACAGTGTTCGGTCTTTCCGGTCTTGATCTAGGGTAGATTTGACCGTATCCCACAGCCCAAGCATCTCGATGCTGACATCCAGGAACTTGTTCTTCTCCCTGAGTTTCTTGGCCGCGTCCTCATCCTGCCGGAAGTAGCAGTCCCACCCCTTCTGTGTTCTACCTCCCTTCGGGGGAACTCCACTGAAGGCAAGCAACTGGGCAAACGTCCGGGCAGTGTAAGCTCCCCGGCTGAAGCCAAAGATGAACAGGCGATTCTCAAAACCATCATCCGAGTACCTGCTCTGCAGGAAGCGATACGCACCCAGAATCCGGTCGTCGATTCCGGCACCGAACACGCCACCCAAGATGGCCTCCCCGCTCTTCGTTCCCACCCCTTCCTCGTAATGGACGCACTTGACGCACGAATCCGGGAGAAGCCGGTAGATTTTCTCCACGTTCGTTTGGTTGTTGTCTTCATCCTCTGCGGCGTTCCAGGTGCCATCGAACAGGAGTATCAGGTCCCGCACAGCCATGTCACTTCCCCCTCTTCTTATCCGGTCTTCCAATCTTATCAGGCCCCTCGATCCAGTAATCCACGTTTACAGGAGCATAGGTGCCCAGACTGACAACACTGATCAGGGAGTATAGGAAATTGGTGCGATACTCGACCTTGAACAGCCCAAGTCCATCTCCTGCCTTCTTCACTTCCCTTGAATGATCATCCCAATTGAAGCCGTAGAACGACCCGTGGACCGTCTCCTTCCCGAAATGTGAATCGGGTGTTTTCTGGCAATCACCCTCAATGGCAAAACTCATACACCCGGTTAGTAGACACATACCACCCATTGCCGCTAGCCTAAGAATCGCCTTCACGTGCCCTGCCTCCTTGGTTTGGCCTGCTGGTAAATCGACAGGCTCAGCACTGCATTCTCCATTGGCAGCGCGGGTAGGAAGACCCTTCCCTGTTGCTCCCTGATGAGAGTAGTGGGGTGGCAGTGGTCCCACCGTATCCGCTATGTGCCAATGAACAATGAACCTATACGGTGCAGAGCTCGGTGTCAAAGATCCCGAACCACTTCCCCAGTTGTGGAGGAGGGCTGTGTCGGGCCAGAATTGCCTGTCCCTTTGCTGCCCGTTCCCAGGTAGGTGCGCCGGGCCCCGGTGCACTCCCCCGTCTTCCTCCCACGCCACCGGAAGCGGG
>JABGQJ010001579.1 GCA_018648945.1 Victivallales bacterium | reverse complement strand
GTCCGACGCGACGACGGCGCGTTTGAAGCGAGGACGCGTTGGCTTGCCGACTTCCCGGCCCGGCAACGCCAGCGGGAATTCCACGTAGAGGCGGAGCTCCTTGCGGGCGGCGACCTCGAACACCTGGGCGGGGATCTCAAGGGGCTTGGCCGGATAGTCGTTCGCCAACAGCAACACGCCTGCTCCCTTGCGGGCGGCAGCCACGGCCTGGGCGGGGCTGTCCGTTCGCACGCACACGACACCACAGGCCGTGGCCGTCCGGAGCAGATCGTTGTTCGCCTGGCAGGAAAAGACGAATGGCACTGGATTCTCCTTGGCCTCGGCAACCTGAGTCAAAGGGGCGATGAGTACAAGTGACAGTCCCGCCAACAGTGGGTAACGCATATGGGGTCAGGCCTTGGGATTGTTGGTGTTGGGAGCGTCGGTCACAGGGCGATGGTGAGCGTGTGCACGCCCTCTCCCTTGGGGAGCTGGACGGTCTTCTCGGTCGAGACGCCGTTGATGGTGACCTTCAGGCGGTAGGTGCCGAGGAAGCCTTGGCGGGCGAATGTGCCGCGGGCGTCGGTCCTGCCCTGTTCCTTGGTGTGCCA
>JABGQJ010001578.1 GCA_018648945.1 Victivallales bacterium | reverse complement strand
GACAGACGATGTTCGCGGAATTTGAGAAGGTGATCCACGAAATGGATGCGGAGGGAAAGCCGGTGACCCCGGACACGCTGTCCGACGTGTACGCGAAACTGAACGCCGACTTCCATGGAGAGGCAGTCCAGGCCGATGCACGGATTGGCCTCGAATGGGCCCGAATCCCACACTTTTACTACAACTTCTACGTCTACAAATACGCCACCAGCCTGTGCGCATCACAGATCTTCGTTCAACGCCTGCTCGCGGACGCAACGACTGCCGACTCCTACCTGGATCTGCTCCGGGCCGGTGGTTCAGCAGACCCACTCGATCTTGTCAGCAAAGCCGGGGTCGAGCTCTTGTCGCGCCGCACATTCGAACAGGCGTTCACGACCTTCGCCCAGCGGGTGGAAGAACTGCAGGACCTGCTACCCTGATCCTGGCTGCACGTCCTCCTCGCTCGCCTCGTCATCCATTGCAGCCAGGATACGGTTCGCCTCATCAGGGTAGAGCTCCTTCACGCAATCGGGACAGATGCCGTGAGTGAATTCCGCCTCGACGTGCTCACGCACGTAGATGTCCAGCTGTTCCCAGTATCCCTCGTC
>JABGQJ010001577.1 GCA_018648945.1 Victivallales bacterium | reverse complement strand
CACGTCCCGCATCTTGGCCACGACCCGCTTCCGCTCCGTCTCATCGGGCAGACCGCTTACGGCATAGGCGTGTAGCCCGTAGAACCACGGCAAGGTCTGGTCCGTTGATCCCAACGGATAGTGGCATTTCCCGTCCGTCCCCACGCCCCGGGCAATGAAACCGGGGACATCGGAGACAGAGGCGGCCAGGAGCAGCCCTCGGGCCAGGCGCCCGGCTTCGGCTCGGTCCACGGCCGATCCGCTTCGCCGTGCCCGTCCACAGATCGCCGGCAGGTAGAGGCCGGTGAACATGGGGCCGTTCTCGATCGGGCTCCACCAGCCAATCGCGTTCGGCCTCCCTTCACGGCAGTCCTCGGGAGTGGGGATCTCACCGATGTAGTCGTACATCAAGCCGCCTTCGCTGATGAAGCGATCCCACAGCGCGGCATGGGCGGCTTCCACGGCCAGGGCCGGCGGCGTCTGGGCTGGAGCCCGGTCAGGATTGTGCATGGATGCGTCCTATTCTTCGTCCAGGGACAGCTCACAGCGGCCCCGGACGTCGGAGTTAATGTAATGCAACCAACGGCTACGGTGTGCAATTCCGCCCACGG
>JABGQJ010001576.1 GCA_018648945.1 Victivallales bacterium | reverse complement strand
GCACCGGACTGGTCCAGGTCCACCATTGGTGCGAAATATTCAGGACCGCCAGTGCGCCGGTCCAGTCGATGCCGGTTTGAGCAAGCGCCGGATCCATCATCAGACCCTTGGTGCTCTCCTTGCCGGCCCTGGCCCACTTGGACCGATCCCAGAGCTCGTCGGGGAAGCGCATGTTCGGCCACCGTGCCTCCACCAGCATCCGGTCGCCGAGGAAGACCTGCTCCACCGGGCCGGAGACGATCGTTTTGTAGACATTGCCTTCGTGTTGTGCCCACACACTGGTGATGGCGTCACGTCCGTCCAGAACGACGCGCTCGCCCGGGGCGGCCGCGATCCGGAGAGGAGCGTCCTTGGTGCCGCCCTCGGTGATACGCACCGCCTCGCGGTACGTGCCCGCGTGGACCAAGCATGTGTCCCCGGGTTTGAGGACGCCCGTAGCGTGCCCGATGGTCCGGAACGGCTGGGCTGCGGTACCCGGGCCGTCGTCGTTGCCGGTCACGGCAACGTGGTACGTTGTCGCCTGTGCCAACGTGGTCGTGACCGCCAGGCAGAAAGCCGTGGTTACAGACCGTGTCATGTGTGTTCTCCAA
>JABGQJ010001575.1 GCA_018648945.1 Victivallales bacterium | reverse complement strand
TTTCGACTCGACGGTCGAACCGCGCTTGTGACCGGCTGCCGGCGGGGAATCGGTCGCGGTTTTGCCCGGGGATTAGCCGAGGCCGGGGCGGATATCGTTGGAGTGAGCGCTTCTCTGGAAGAGCAGGGGAGCGAGGTGGAGCGGGATGTCCGCGAGTGCGATCGCTCGTTTTCCGGGTATACCTGTGATTTTGCGGATCGAGAGGCGCTCTACCACTTCGTCGAACAGGTGGAGACGGATGGGCACCAGATCGACATCCTGGTCAACAACGCGGGCATCATTTTGCGCAAACCGGCGGCGGAGCACCCGGACGAGTACTGGGATCGGCTGCTGGAGGTGAATCTGAGCGCGCATTTCGTGTTGGCGAGGGAATTTGGTAAAAAGATGCTCGATCGGAGCTGGGGGAAGATCGTTTTCACCGCCTCGGTGCTCAGTTTTCAGGGAGGAATCACGGTGCCCGGGTACGCGGCGGCCAAGGGAGCGATCGTCCAGCTGACCATGGCGCTGGCCAACGAGTGGGCGGGCCAAGGGGTGAACGTCAACGGCATCGCCCCGGGTTACATCATCACGGACAACACACAGGCGCTGCG
>JABGQJ010001574.1 GCA_018648945.1 Victivallales bacterium | reverse complement strand
GGATGAGCAGTTCGTCGATCACCCCCGCGTATCGCTGTCCCAGACCGATGGTCAGCGCATCGATATCCCAGGTCACACGGTGCTCGTATCCCTCCATCCAGGCGCGCCGCACGCCGTCGATGTAGATCGCCGCCATGCCGTTTTTGGGACTCCTATTCGAAATCTCTCGTTTCCACCAGTTTCCAATTCTCTCCTCCATCAGGGGACATCATCAAGGAGCGCCGGTCGCCGCGATGGTCGGTGCGGTAGAACCAGAAGGTGGACCAGTAGTCGTAGGACAGGAAGAGGCGGCCGATTTGGTCGATGGTGAAGCGGTGGTAGAAGATGCTGTACTCGGAGAAGGGGGCGACGACCAGAACGCGGGCCGGTTCCCAGGCCTCACCCGGCCGCTTGCGTTGATAGGCCAGGGTCGCGTGATGGCTGTTTGGGAATGGTTCCTCGTTGCGGCGCCACATGCGGAATATCAGGTGCAGGGTGTCGTCGGGGCCGCAGACCAGGCCGATATAGGTCTGCTGGTCGCCGACATCCTCCGGCTGGGTCCAGCCGGCTCCGGCGTCGTTGGGTTGCAGGGAACGGGCGTACTGGAAGGG
>JABGQJ010001573.1 GCA_018648945.1 Victivallales bacterium | reverse complement strand
CTCCGTGGCCATCCACGTCGAACCCGAGATCCTGCTCGTCGACGAGGTACTGGCCGTCGGCGACCACACCTTCCAGAGACGCTGCCTCGAACGCTTCGACCGCCTGCGCGACGAGGGCCGCACCATCGTCGTCGTCAGCCACGACCTCGACATGATCGGCTGGCTCTGCGAACGCACCGCCTGGATCAACCACGGCAGCCTCGCCGCCATCGGCCCCTCAGGCGAGGTGATCCAGAAGTTCGTGGACGGAGGCGACGGAGCCGGGCTACCCGCACCGGGGACACCCGGAGCCGGGTTGTTGTCGCTTCGGGGCCTCGGACCAGACGACCTCGTGCGCAGCGTGGACCTGCTCGACCCCAACGGGCAGCCACTGCCAGCCGCCACCTCCGGCGGACCCGTCACCTTCCGGGTGCGCTACGACGCCGCCCGGGCCGGCGAGACGGTCATCGTGGCCCTCGGCCTCTACCGGGCCGACGGCACCCACGTCACAAGCATCAACTCCGGGGCCGCCGCCGCGGCTGCGGGCTCGGATGGCGTCGTCGAGGTCGACTACCACCTGCCCGCCCTACCCGTGCAGCCCGGCACCTACGAA
>JABGQJ010001572.1 GCA_018648945.1 Victivallales bacterium | reverse complement strand
AAGGCGGTCGCCTCGTCGAACCACACATCCGTGCAATACCGGTCGTCGAACCGCTCAGGGACGCCATTTCGCTCGTAGACGGCATGGAAGTAGTCGTTGTCCCAGTGATCCGGGATCTCGCCCACCACGCCGCCGCCAAACGACAGGGATTCCTGGAAGCCACGGTCAAAAGGCCGATAGGGCCAGCTGTCGCCGAGATGCCACTTGCCGAACATGCCGGTGGCATAGCCCGAAGCCGCAAAGACCTCGGCCATGGTTGTCTCGTCGCGGTTCATGATGTAGCGACCGCGCAAGGTGCTCCACACCCCGGTCCGGGCGGAGTAACGGCCGGTTAGCAGGGCGGCTCGCGTGGGCGCGCACATGGGGTCCACATGGAAGTCGGTCAGCCGCACCGAATCGCCATGCAGACGATCCAGTTCCGGCGTCCGCAGCCAGGGATTTCCATGGCAACTCAAGTCGCCGTAGCCCTGATCATCCGTCAGGATCATCAGGACATTCGGTTGGGGCCTAGCGGATTGTGCCTGATGCTCTACCAAGTGGCTCTCCTGGCTTCCTTGCTCGCTTTTGGCGCGCGGCGCGCTCACAGCAGCTCC
>JABGQJ010001571.1 GCA_018648945.1 Victivallales bacterium | reverse complement strand
CGCCCTGGACCCCGAGGGTTATCTCAGCAAGGAGTGCGGCATCGTTATCGGCAATGTCAGACGCGATTCGGTGCAAGACGTCCTCGAAGCGTTCGATCCGGAGAGCCATCCTGTGCTGGCCACGCTCATCGCCTCGGGGCCCCTCGGACTGGCGCGCGAGGCCGAGGAGTTCGGCTTCACCCTTAAAGAAGACTACGCTGACAAGTGCCACCTGTGCGAAGAAGCACGCCGCGCGCTGCGGCCTAAGTATCCCGAGTACCTCCTGCCGCAGCAACACTATGCGGAGGATTCAGGTCACAGATCAGGGCAGAGATGGAACACGGCACCATCGGAGGTCAACCAGTAGGGGCTGCTGGCGCAGCCCCCGCCCGCCTGAGTACGGGCGGTCAGGCACTGCGCAGCAGACTCATTCGTTGGAGCAGGAAGATGCACGTATCGCACAAACACAGATTCATCTACATCGGCATCCCTCGGACAGGGTCCAAGTCGATGTACCGATGGCTGTCGGAGAATTACGAGAGCGAGAATCTCGGTGGCCATCACGACTTCATCGTGTCGGACGAGTTCAGGGACTACCTGGTCTTCACCGTTGT
>JABGQJ010001570.1 GCA_018648945.1 Victivallales bacterium | reverse complement strand
GATCTCACTCTCGACGAGGACTTCCCCGGCACCGAGACGGTTACCGTCACGCCCGCCGCCGTGCCCGCCGACGAAGCCGGCCAGACCGTCACCTATACCATCAGTCCCACCACGGTCGCCTTCGCGACCGTCGCCATCGACGAGGACACCGGCACGGTCAGCATCGACGCAGTGGCCGACGCCGACGGCACCCAGCTCTTCACCATCACCGCCAACGACGCCCAGGCCGCCCACAACACCGCCACCGCGACCTTCACGCTCACCGTCGGCACCGTCGACGACGCCCCCACCGTCGCCAACGCCCTCGCCGACGTGGTCGTCGACGAGGACGCGGCCGACACGGTCGTCGACCTGGCCGACGTCTTCACCGACGTGGACAACGACGACACCGCCATCGCCAAGGCCGTCCTGACCAACACCGACACCGATCTGGTCGTAGCCACCATCGTGGACGACGAACTCACCCTCGACTACCAGCCCGACGCCAACGGCAGCGCCACCATCACGATCCAGGCCACCTCCAACGGCAAGACCGTGGACGAGGTGTTCGTGGTGACCGTGACTCCCGTCAACGACGCCCCCGCCTTCGCCACC
>JABGQJ010000157.1 GCA_018648945.1 Victivallales bacterium | reverse complement strand
TGGTTAAGTCCTTCCCGATGCAGCACACACGGCAGGTCCTGCTTGGCCGGTACCGGCGCTATGGACCCGCCGAGCTTGAGCATCTGCTGCTTGCCCGCAAAAAGGGCGTGCCGGTGCCGCAGGTGTACGGCTA
Organism: Victivallales bacterium; assembly: GCA_018648945.1. The sequence goes on along the minus strand of JABGQJ010000157.1, from coordinate 12,656 downwards.
TGCCGAGAAGCGGTTGGCCGGGCTGATGGTCACCAACACGGCAGTGATGATGGAGGATTTCTCCGGTGCCGAGACACTGGGAGGCGTGCTTGCCTCTCAGCCCACCCTCAAGGAAGAGGAAGCGGCCTTGGCCGTTGCAGGATCTCTTCTTCTTCGTCTGCATGCCGCTGGCTGCAATCACATCGACCTGAATGCAGGCAACATCTTCCTGCCGACAGAGAGCCTTCCCGAGGGAGGCGTCATCGACCTCATGTATGCCTGTTTCCATCCCATTCCCTCGCTGAACACCCTCTGCTTCATGGTCGGCTATCTGGCGAATTCGATGGCCTTCCATATTCCAGCCGACCGGATCGATCACTGGATTGCGGAGGTGATTGCTGCTTCCGAGGGGGCAAACAGGCAGGCCCATTGGCTGGACGTGGTTTCCGCGTTCCGGGGCCGCCGCCTTTCACGGCACGAGCGGCTGGCGTTGGACTGACCTCAGTTCCGCCCCCCCCGCGCGGCTTCCTCGCAGTTACTTGACGCGAACGGCCAGGCTTCCCGGCAACCCGTGCGTTGCGCCGGGATGGAGCTACATTACCTTGCCGCATCGACCACGGCTATATGTCGGGTGAGCTGGCAGTGTTCACCCCCGCACACCCCAAACGCATTGGAGAAACACGCAGCATGGCAGCGCAGCGCAGAGAACAATCGCAGGAGGATGCGGACAATTATGTGGACGGACGGTTCAACACCTCATCCCGGATGAGGAGACTGGGCGAGACCGAGCTGGAGTTCGCCCGGAAGTTGATGGCCCTCGTGGGGCCGGAAGCGACCATCGCGGACATTCCCTGTGGCAGCGGACGGTTTCTGCCCATTCTCTCGGGAGCTCGCGAATTGTTGATGATTGATCGCAGCGAGAAGATGCTGAACGCGGCGCGGAAGCAGAACTCGATTCCCGAACACGTCACCCTCTCGCTGGGAGATGCCACTGACCTCTCCGTGGCGGACGGCTCCGTGGATCTTGCCTTCTGCATGCGCCTGTTCCAGCACTTTGAGGGCAGTGAGATGCGCCAAACGGTGTTGCGGGAACTCGTGCGGATCAGTCGGCGATACGTGGCCCTCAGTTTCTACTGTACGGGTAGCTGGCGCTACTGGCGCCGGGCCATCCGGGGCAAGAAGTCAGCGGGCTACCCGATTCCCATGGGGACGATGCTGGCAGAGGCCGAGGCGTGTGGGTTGCGTCTGGAGTGGCGGCATCCCCGGTTCCAACTCATTGAACAGCAGCGACTACTCCTCTTCTCGAAGTGCCAGGCATAGTTGGCGGCGAACCGGTCAGTCGGCCTGCTGCGCCGGCAGTTGACAGGCTGTCATCGTGAGGTCGGGGGTCGCGCAGGAAACTATCCCTCGATCAGTGCTATATTGCTCCCCCAGATCCCCCGACTGGCGACAGACGCTCGTTTCCTCCACCCCGACTCGGGGATGGATCGACCGGTCGGGGCCTGGGCACATTCCTGGGATGACTAGATGAAGATCGAGTACGTAACATTTCCCGCGCGAGCCGATCGCACGCGCTATATCGCCAACCGCTTTGGGGCATATCTGCGGGATTCCGTGCTTGACGTTGGCTGCTACGAGGCCCCGCTGCGCGGCCTTCTCGCCGAGGCGAGCTACACGGGTGTCGATATGGTTGGGGATCCCGATATCACGCTCAACCTCGAGCAGTGCGAGAGGCTTCCCTTCGACGACAGCAGCTTCGAGTGTGTGGTCTGCATCGAGGTGCTGGAGCATCTCGACAACCTGCACATGGTGTTTGACGAGCTGATGCGGGTGGGGAAGCACTATGTGATCGTTTCCCTGCCCAACTGCTGGTCGGATGCCCGTTGCCCCATCGAGCGTGGGCGTGGGCGCTTCGGCCACTACGGCCTGCCCCTTGATGCCCCGCCGGACCGGCACAAGTGGTTCTTCAGCTTCAGCGAAGCCCGGCAGTTCCTGGAGGCCCAGGCAGAAAGACGGGGCATCCGCATCGCCGAAATATTCGGCACCGAGAAACCCCGGAATCTGCTGCTGCGGTCCCTCCGGCGGATGCTGTTCGCCGGCGATCGGTATTCGAACCGTTACTCACAGAATATCTGGGCTGTGTTCGAGCTTGGGAACGCCTGCCAAGCCTAGTCGCTCCCCTCAAGATGCAGAGCCCTATGCCCCGAGCCCTTCTAACCTGTTCTCAGGACCGGCAACCGGATATACGCTGGCATTTCTCTGATGTCGCCTCGCCCGCCGAGAGGGAGTTTCTCTCCGGTACAGACTGGGGGGGGAGCCGTTCTTGTCAAGGAGAACGGGTGTCGAGGGGTCTTTCGCTGCGAGTTGCCGGCCGGTGGGGCAGTCTACGTGAAGGAGAACCGGCCTGGGGCGCCGTTCGATCACCTCAAGGGGATGTGGCGTGTCAAGGGGCAGATGGAGTACAGTGCAGGTGTTGAGCTGCATGCAGCCGGTATCCCAGTTGCTGTTCCCGTGGCTTGGGCTCGGCTTGGCACGAGATCATGGAGTGTCTCCCGCGAACTGAGCGAGGTTAGCAACTTCCTGGAACTGGTCTGCGCCGAAGGGCCTCGGCTGGTTGATGATGGCGGTTTCCTATCGGCTCTCGCCGAGTTCTCCCGGTTGCTCATTGACCGTGGCGTCTTCCATCCGGACATGCATGGCGGCAATGTGGTTGTGCGGCGGGAGGCCGGTGGCTGGCGCTTCTTCCTGATCGATGTCTATGGCGCTGGTGTCTGTGGGAATGTGCCACACTCGGCGAGGGTGCGCTCTCTGATCTGGCTGATGCCAGTGATCCGGCGACTGCCGCTCGCTGCCCGGGACGACTTCCTGGCTCGGGCATTGGGGGGGGGCGACCACGCGCCCCAGGCTATGTGGCCCGCCCTGCTCTCCGTGGCTCTTCGCGAAGCCCGTCGCCGCTGGCCCGGCCGCAAGTCACGCCTGTTGCGCACAAGCAGCCTCTGCGAGGCGCATTCAGACAGCCATGGCCACTGGTTGACCTTCACCACCTTCCCCCTGCAACGAGCAGTCCAGGCCGTGGAAAGCTGTCTGAACAATGCCCCCTCGACGACGCTTCTCAAGAAGGACGTCAAGCGCCGGGTCATGAGGGTCAAGGACGGCGCGGGCACGCTGATCGTGAAGTTTTACCACAGGTGCTCCTACCGGGGCCCATTCCGCGCGGACCGACGTTCCTTCCTGGCCATGCATCACTTGGCTGTGCTCGGGGCGGACGAGACTCCCACAGCCTACGCGTGGCTTCGTCGCCCGAACGGGGAAGGTGTCCTGGTCATGGAGGACGTTGGCTACGCTGATCTGCGGCACGTCCTCGCCACGGAGCCCGACGAGAGCCAAAGACGGGGGAAGTTGCGACAGTTGGCCGAGCTTGTGGCCAGGTGGCACGAGCGGGGCATCCACCACGCTGACCTCAAGCTTACCAATGTGGTTGTTGGGCACGAAGGGCTGCGGATTGTGGATTGTGACGACGTGCGCTTCCCATCCTGCCTGCCCGAGAAGGCGCGGGCGAAGAACCTGCGCCAGATTCTGGAGAACTTCCCGGCGGGTGTCCCTCTCCGGGCCAGGTTGGGTTTCCTAGTGTGCTACCGCCGAGCGACCGGACTCCCTCGGGAGTGGCTGCGGGCGTTCTGGGGCGAGGTGGCGGGCGGCGTGAGGGCGGCCGCCAGCGCATAGTCGCCGAGACCTGCCAGGCGCTTCTTACCAGTTCGTTGGCCCGAAGCGACTGTCGAGGGCCTTCCTCACCGGTCCTGTTCCCTTCAGGATGGACTCCTGGTCACTGGGCGTGAGTTGCTCTCGCCACTCCTCGTCGAGGTTGATCTGGACTGCCCCCTTGCGCCCGAGGACCGGATTCCCGCGCGCCGCATGGGCAATGCCGAAATGGATGCGGCTTTCTTCGTCGAGTAGCTCGCCGGGCGACTCCAGCCATGGCCATTGTTCGTGAAGGGAGCTCAGGGCCTTGGCGGGGGCCATGGCGAAGTCCTCGTAACGCAGCAGGCGGCAAGTTGTCAGCGACGGGCCCACGTTGAGCATGGCCATGTTGTCCTTGTTCCACCGGAGGACGGACTCATCCACCGTCAGGCGGCGCATGGTCGTCTCCTCTCCGTTCGCTGTGCGTATACTGCGTCGTCTCAGGTTGGAGTAGGCCACCGCTGCCGGGTGGCGGACCAGATGGAGGGCATGGACCTGATACCCGGCGGCCTGCAGGGCAGCGGCTTGCGGCGCGGTCTTGGAGGAATCCACCACGATCTGGCAGCCACTTTCCTCGCGGAGCGCTTCGACAAGCTCGCGGAGAGTCCCTGCATATCGGGCCAAGGGAGGACGGTAGCGCGGCATGTCCAGCACGCGCATGAGCCTGCCATAGCCCCAGTGTCGCTTGACCGCGTGCGAGTCCTCGCGCACCGCCGCACAGTCCACCTTGTCGATGCCGCCGAAGGCACGGTCCATCACCTGCTGCCAGAAGGGGCAGTCATGGAACAGGGCATCGCATTCGCAGGGCCAGTTGTCCGGGATGACCGAGCGCCACAGCTGATGCATCTCGCCGACGTGGACGCAACCGGGGACTTCGCCCAGAACCCGCCCGAGGATCGTGCTGCCGCTGCGTGATGCGCCGCCAATGAACAGAAGAGGTTGTGCGATTGCCATCGAGGTGAATCCGTGACGGTGTGTATGCGTCACGCAAGATAGGGCAGGCGGACGGGGAGGTCAACGGCACCCGCCAGTTCCACAGTGTCGATCATGCCAATTGCGGCGCTTTTTTGCTTACCGTGCAGTCCATGCTAGGTTTCGTCCCTGCCACATCCCCACTGTTGTCCCAGCGTCCGCCGCCCCGGGCGGCGACCCGAACCAACCCGAGCAGAGAGAACGATGTCGATCCCAGGCTCTCCCGAGAACTACTTCATCAAGGACGGGTACGAAGCGCGCGACGTCAGTCTGACTCTGGACAGCGTCAGCGGCGGAGTGTACTGGGACGAGGAGCGCATCGCGGCGAGCGAGCATTTCCAGTACGACGTCTACATGTACGCCGCTGGGCTTGTGGAGCGCACGGGCGCGAGCCGTCTTCTGGACATCGGCTGTGGGGCTGCCCGCAAGCTTCGAATGATCCACGAGCTTGTTCCCGATCTGGAGATTGTCGGGGTTGATCAGCCCCATGCCATTGAGTTCTGTTGCAGTCAGTATGGCTTCGGGCGTTGGGTGGCTGCCAACATCGAGGATTCCGAGGACGCGTTGGGCAGCGAGTTCACTGCTGACGTGGTGGTATGTGCCGACGTGATCGAGCACCTCGTCAATCCGGATTCTCTGCTGGACTACATCCGCGCACATGCCCACGAAGACACTCGGGTTGTGCTTTCGACGCCAGAGCGGGATGTGATTCGTGGGCGGAAGTGCATGCGGTCGCGGAATAAGCAGCATGTTCGGGAATGGAACATCGCCGAGTTCCGGGCCTACTTGGAGCATCGCGGGTTCGTGGTCCTTGAGCAGTTCCTGCAGTATCCCGTCCGCGTCTGCTGGAGCAGGCTATTCTACAAGGAAGTGGTCAGGCGCTGGCTCAAGCTGAAGCGGGCTCGCTACAACCAAGTCTGTGTGGTCCGGCCGGGCCACCGTCAATAAGGGCTGCGGGGAAACCGAGCCATCATGAACGCACCCATGGTCTATCTAGGACGGAGTCGGCTTCATCGAAGCCGGGCGAATCTGATCCAGACTCTGAATACCGTGGCGGGCCTGCGCGCCAACGGCGTGGGGGTCCGACTTGTGCTGCCACCTTGGCCCGCCTCCCACGACGCGTCAGAGACGTCCAGACTGCTGGGCATCTCGCCCCCGGTTGAGATCGAGAGCAGCTCGCTTCTGCATCCCCGGTACGGCTTCTGGCCCTATGTGCTCTGGCACCGCCGGGGGCTCCGGCAGAGCGCGCCGGTTTACACGAGGGTGCCGGAGATTGGGGCGGCTCTGGGGCGCTTCGGGATTGCCTACGCGCTGGAGGTGCACAATGTCGACGAGCTGCTCACGAGCACTGCGGGGGAACGCGTTCTTCAGCACTGTCAGGCGGGGCTCGTGCGCAAACTTATTCCCATCAGCGGCAACGGGGCGAGACTGCTCCAGGACGCTGGTGTCGCAGGCGAGCTTCTGCATGTGGCTCACTCGGGGGTCCGTCCAGAGGCCTACGCCCACATTCCCCCGTTCGATCCTGCCCGGCTGGATTCCCCCCGGATCGTCCACCTTGGGCGGCTCGTGGCAGATCGTGGTCTGCACGTGTTCGAGGCAGTTTCGCGGTTGGCGGGAGTGAGCATCACCATCGTGGGCGGGGAATGTGGGCTCGCCGGTGCCACGAACCTCCCCCTTGTGCCCTGCCGGGAGGTACCCGACCTCTATGGGCAGAGCGACCTGACCCTGATCCCCTACCAGCCCGACATCGAGACGGTGGCCACGATGAGCCCGATCAAGCTCTTCGAGGCCCTCGCCGCTGGTCGCCCGATTATTGCCAGCGACCTGCCCACCATTCGCGAGGTCCTGGTGCACGAGCGCGATGCCTTGCTGGTGCCGCCGCGGGATCTCGACGCTTGGGTGAGTGCTGTCGAGAGGCTCCGGGGAGACCGGGCGTTGGCCGCCCGCCTCGCGGCGCGGACGCAGGAGCTCGTCGGGCAGTATAGCTGGCAGGCTCGGGCTCGGGGAATCGCGGACGCTCTTGGTCTTTCGGGGGAGTAGACCTTCAGATGTGCGGCATTGCCGGATTCACTAGCACAGAACGATTGGCCCGCGACCAAGCTGCCGCCTGCATTGGGCGCATGGTTGAGACGCTCCGCCATCGTGGCCCCGACGCCAGCGGCACATGGGTGGATACGCACGCGGCACTTGGGCAGGCTCGGCTGTCGATCATCGATCTTTCCGACGCGGGAAAGCAACCGATGGGCAATGAGGACGGTAAGCTGCAGATCGTCTTCAACGGCGAGATCTACAACTTCCCAGGACTGCGCCAAGCGCTGGTTGCCGCTGGCCATGTCTTCAGCAGCCATACCGATACTGAGGTCCTGTTGCACGGGTACGAGGAGTGGGGGCTGGGTCCTCTCCTGGAACGCATCGAGGGCATGTTCGCCTTCGCTCTTTGGGATTCGACGGCCGAACGCCTCTCTTTGGCGCGTGACCATTTCGGCATCAAGCCCCTCTACTATCACCTGGACCAGCACGGACTGTCCTTCGCTTCCGAGCCCAAGGGGCTGATCGAGGGTAAGGGTCAGCGATTTGCTGTCGATCCGGCTGGCTTCCTGCGCAGCCTGCAGCATATCGGTGTGCCCGCTCCGGATACGGTCTACGAGGGAATGCGCGAGTTGGAGCCTGCCACTTGGCTCACTTGGGACGCCGCTGACGGTGCCTTGCAGACGGGCACGTACTGGGCCTGGGCCCCCGAGCCGGAGATTGACGACCCGGAGGTCGCCGAACGCGTTCTCTGGGAGGCAGTCTGCCGCAGCGTGGAGAAGCACCTTATCGCGGATGTCCCCGTCGGCGTGTTTCTCAGCGGGGGGCTCGACAGCAGTGTGGTGGCCGCTGCCTGCGCCGAGGCAGGGCTCAGGCCAACCTGCGTCACGATCGGCATCGATGATCCCGAGTACGACGAGACATCCTATGCTGCCGCGTTGTGCGCTCACCTGGGCTTGCCGCATCAGGTCGAGCGGATGGGGAGGGACGACGCGCGGCCCTTCGACCAGGAGTTGCACCGCGTGTTCGACGCTCCCTTCGCTTCCAGCGCCGCCCTCAGCGCGTCCTACCTTACCAAGATCACTGCCCCGAGCTTCAAGGTGATGCTGTCGGGCGAGGGCGGGGATGAACTCTTTGGTGGCTATTCCTGGTACGCCCGTTGGCTTGGCTTCTACGGGGCCGAGGGCAAGCCGCCATCCTGGTGGCGGAACCCTCGGAACCAGCTGCGTCGCCTCTGCGGCCGCCAACACTTTGCCGCCGACCCATTGGCCGGGTATGCCAGGCTCATGGGAGCCTACCAACCGCGTGTCCTGTCTGGCCTGCTGGCCCCGGCCTTGCTTGCCCATCACTCCGACGCGGCAGACGCGAGCCAGGATTACGCGCGGGTGGACCAACCACGCCTCCTGGGCTTTGACCGCATGCAAAGCCTTGATCTGGGCATCTTCCTCCCCTCGGTGTGCCTGCGCAAGATGGACCGTTGCAGCATGGCGGTCAGTCAGGAGGTGCGTGTGCCCTTGCTCGATCGCACCATCGCCGACGCCGTGGGGCGAATCGCCCCGTCCGTCCGGAACCCCGGCGACGGGCTCAAGGGGCTCTTCCGCAGGATGGCGAAGGGCAAGTTGCCGGACCGTGTCCTGGCGAAACGCAAGCAAGGCTTCAGCACCCCGATCCGTCGCTGGTTTGGCAAGCGGGAGATCCTTGCCGAGGTGGAACACGGGATGGCGAACGGAGACTGGTGGCGCCCGTGGTTCGCCAAGCGAGCCGTCGAGACTGCGGAGGGGCTCTCCGGTCGCCCGCTCTGGCGCTTTTGGCATGCCTGGCGGTGGGTCCGCGAGCAGTCCGGCTGATACCCTAGTTGGTGGCTTTGCGTGCCCAGGTGATGACGCGATCACCCTTGAGGGTCCGGCGGGAGAGAAAGCTGAGAATGCCCTTGCGGATGGCGGCGAAGGCTCCCTTGCGTACGCGTACGCCGTTGGACTGGACTCGGAAGACCTCCAGGCCCGCCTGCTCACCGAAGCGAGTCAAGGTGTCGGCATTGAAGAGCGAGACATGCACGTCGGGCAGGAGAAGACGCCAGCCCGTGCCGAGCTGCTCCCGTGTATAGCAGTCGAAGTTTACGGTCTTGGTGTAGACAACTCCACCGGGCGCAAGCACCCGGGCGATGGCAGCCATCGCCGGCCCTGGATTTGGGATGTGCTCGAACACGGCGTTGGAGTAGACCACATCGAAGGAGTTCTCGGGGAGATCGGCTTCCTCAAGGACGCCGGTGACCGCGTCCAGGCCTTGCTTGTCACGGGCATATTCCGCGCAGCCCTCGACCGGCTCGACGCCAGTGGCGGCCCACCCCAGCTCGCGGGCGCAGTGCAGAAAGCCGCCGACATTGCAGCCCACCTCCAACAGACGGCCCTCCCCGAAATAGGGGCGCAGAGCGCGCAAGTCCTTCGCGTAGAGGCGCTGGAGTTTGGCGGAGTAGTTGGTGTCGATGTACCGTTGCAGGGCTTGCTCGAAGAAGTCCCGGTTGCTGTCTTCGGCCGGTTCAAGCTCCGGCCACGTATAGACGAATTGGCAGTCTGGGCAACGGACATAGGCGCCGCCGTCCTTCTCCAGGACGGTAGCGGCGGCGGTGCCGCCGCAGAGATCGCATGGTTTCATCTATGGTGGTCTCTTGTTGTGAGCAGATCCTGATTCGTCTTCCAATATATGGAGACCTTCACCTGCCGCAACTTCCCTGTTGGCTGGGGTGTCACGCTCCCCGCCGTCTGGCGGCACCACTACTGGCGCGGTGCGGACGGAGTGGTATGGTCCGGGGATCTCACGCTGGAGGGCTTCATGTTCACGATTGCCGATGATCAGGTGCGGGCTCAGTTCGATGCCCGTGGGTGTCTTGTCTCCCTGGTGGCCGATGGCTGGAGTTCAGGGACAGGACGCGGTAGAGTTGGCCACGCACGAGAGTGTAGTCTGGGTATTCGACCGGTAGAAATCTCCCCCTCGCCGCTGGCAAGTTGGCGGCGCGGTGGCATCTGTACGCTGAGACCAGAACGCCTCCTCCACTGCGATCAGGAAACAGGAACGAAGGCCCCATGAAAGTAGCCATTGCTGGTACCGGGAATGTCGCCACGGGTAGCTATCTGCCCTCGCTGTCCAAGCGGGCGGGAGTGGAGTTGCTGTACTGGAATCGGACCCGTGAGAAGGCGGAAGCCGCTGCGGCTCAGTTCGGTGGAACGGTGGTTGGCGAGCTCGAAGAGCTCTGCGCTGCCGCCCCGGACACGATTCTGGTGCTGACCAGTGAGACCTGTCGCTACGAGGTGGCCAAGGCCCTGCTTGAGGGCCAGCCCCGCCGCCTCTTCTTCGAGAAACCGCTGGTGGCCAAGAACGGCCAAGCGAATGTGAGCGAAGAGGATTTCGCGCTGGGCCGGGAAATTCTGCAGGGCGCATCGGCCATCGGCTGTGAGACCGCCATGGTCTTCAACTACCGCTTCTTCGAGCAGACCCTGCGCGCGGCGACCTTGCGCGAGGAGCGCGGATTCGGCGAACTCGTGCAGGTGACGGGGCTCATCAACTACGCCTGCTGGAGCCACAGCATCGACCTCATTCACCACTTCGGTGGCCAAGTCGAGCAGATCTCGGCCCTGGCTGGCAGTGAAGTCCGCAGCGGAGCGGGCAACACCAGTGCGGACGTGGCAGTCTCCTTCTCGCTGACCAATGGCGGGGCCGGGACCATCGTCGGCACGGCGGGTACGAACACCATCTACCCCTTCCTCGAACTGACTCTCTCCTTCGAGAACGGGCGGCTCTCGTTCCGGGGGTTGGACGGCGATCTGGAGATTCTGGACTACGCGAAGGACACCCACGAGACCTACGCCATCAGTCGGCAGTGGTCGCGCTGGGACCACTACAAGAACTCCTTCGGCAAGTCCGTGAATGCCTATCTGGATGCGGTCGAGGCGGGTGCTGCGCCGCCGGTGCCAGGGATGGCAGGCTTGCGTGAACTCCAGTTCGAAGCGGCTCTGCGCAAGAGTGTTCGCACCGGGTTGCCCGTGGCACCCGATACCGACTTTTCGTGTGATCTGTAGAGGAGCGACGATCATGAAGAAACTCATCGTTCTCGAAGGCGGCAAACTGTCTGTGGGCGAGGCGCCGATGCCCGAGCCCGGCCCGGGTGAAGTCCTCGTCCAAATGGCGAGTACCGTGATCTGTGGCAGCGAGTTGAAGGGCTACAAGAGTGGCGGCAGCGTGGGCTCGAACGGTGGCCACGAGGGTGCCGGGACCGTGGTGAAGGCGGCAGACGCCGTCGGCCAGGCCCTGGTCGGCAAGCGGGTTGGTGTCAGTGCCATCACCGGCTGTGGCGAATGCCCCCCTTGCCTTGAGCAACGCTATACCTGGTGCCGCAACAAGTTCAGCTTCCACGGTGCCATGCACGGCGAGTACATTGCCGTCCCCATTGCGGCCTGCGCCGAGCTGCCCGACAGTATCTCCTGGGATTGCGGTGCGCTGGTCTCCGGCGACGGCCTGGGGGTTCCCTTCCACACCAATACCAAGATCATTGCTCCCGAGACCGTGCAGACCGTGGCCGTGTTCGGGCTTGGCCCCATCGGCCTGGGCAGTGTTCTCGTGCAGAGCTTCCTGGGGCGTCGCGTGATCGGTGTGGATCTGTCCCCCGAACGCCTGGGCATGGCCCACGACATGGGTGCAGTGGAGACGATCAAGGCCGATGCTGCCGATCCCGTGGCGGCCATCAAAGAACTGACCGGCGGCGTGGGGGCGGACATCTGCATCGAGGCCGTCGGCATTCCGAAGACAGTTGAGCAGTGCCTCGCGGTCGTGAAGACCGGTGGGCAGGTCCTGGTGGATGGCGAGCAGGATGAAGTGACGCTCTCGCCCAGTGCCCAACTCATTCGGCGGGACATCACCATGACCGGTTGCTGGTTCTACCACTTCTGCGAGATCCAGCCCATGATCGACATGGTCGGCAAGGGACTGGCGGTCGAGAAACTGGTCACCCACACCTTCCCGGGCAGCGAAGCCCCTGAAGGCTTCCGTCTCTTCGCCCTCGGCAAGACCGGCAAGGTTGCCCTGCACTGGCAGGAGTAGAGGGGGAAGGGGAGAGGGAGAGAATTCAGGATTCAGGAGTGAGAATTCAGAATGGGGGTCTGGCCGCCCGGCGACCCCAACCGGGGCAGCACACCAGAGCGCAGTTGCGGCAACTCGCCCTGGAGGGGCGGCGGGCCTCCGCCGCGTGACGCGTTGCACGGCAGGGGGCGGTCTGCTGCCTGGCGTGGTTCCCCGTCGCCCTGCGGGCTCCGCGCCCGAGGCCGGGCGTCTCTCCATGGTTGGGGTGTGCATAGCCAGCCCCGGAACGCGGCTGTGGCAACTCGCGCTGGCGGGTCGGCTGGCCTCCGCCGCGTGACGCGTTGCGTGGCCGGGAACGGCTGCTGGCTGGCGTGGCGTCCCGTCGCCCATCCGTCCCCTTCATGGAATCGGTGGAATTCGTGGCTCCTTCCCGGGTCTTCCCCGGGAAATGGAAACGCCCCGCGACGTGGGTACGTCGCGGGGCGTTGAATCACCAGTCGCTAGTGGCTAGCGACGGATCGGTTTCTCAGTCGAGGTCGAAGGGGCAGACGTACTCGCCCTTGGCGGCCTTGAGGGCCTCGAGGCGTTCGCGCTGGGCCTTCATCTCGGCCTTCATGACCTCGGGGGTGTCCGTGACCTTGGTGCTGTAGATCTCTTCCATGCGGCCGAGCTTGGCCAGCAGTTCGGGGATGTTGACGCGGAACTGGAAGGCGTAGTCTTCCTTGCTGTAGTCCTCGTCCAGGACCTGCTTGAACAGCTTGGCGAGGTCTTCGTGCTTGGGCAGCAGTCCGGTGGGGGAGGCGATCGCATCGACCTCTCCGTGGACTCGCAGTTCCATCCACTTAATCCAGATGCCCTTGTCGAGCTTG
>JABGQJ010001569.1 GCA_018648945.1 Victivallales bacterium | reverse complement strand
TGCCCATTCGGGAGTGGCCGCCACGCTGCTCGATTTGCTCGTAGTGTTCGCGCAGCGGGTGGTGCCCCGGCAGTCCGAGTGCCTGCCAGGCGGGATGGGGGGTGGTGCCGACATGGAAGGCGGCCTGCAAGAGCTGGTCCTTCAGGTGGTGGTTGGCGTCGAGGGGAAGCCTGCCGGTAACCGGCTCCGAGTTCGGGCCGCCGGTCTGCTGCTGCCGGACCGCGAGCCCGGCATAGGAGGCGATCCTGTCGGGATCGGGCCAGCGGTCCGGGTCGCCGCACTCGGCGACGATGCCGCCGCCCAGCACCACTCCCAGTCCGGGAATGCTGGTCAGGAGGAAGCCCGGCGTCTGCACCAGGCAGCGGGCCATCTCGTTCTCTTCGCACGCCAGATTGGCACACTGCTCCCTGAACAGCCGGACCTTCCCGGCCAGCGACCGCTGGCGGTAGGGGACGATGGCGGGATCGGGCGGCAGGGCGGACTGGGCAAAGGCCTTCAGCTTAGCGGCGGCCTCCGCCGGCTTCTGCGTCCCCGCCTTGGCAAGGAGCTTGACAAGGCGGGCGGTGCGCATGCGTCCGAGCTGGGCCACCGAGC
>JABGQJ010001568.1 GCA_018648945.1 Victivallales bacterium | reverse complement strand
CCGGTTCGAGGAGAAGAATGGATCGCTCAGCTGCCGTGAGTTGCTCGGCTGCGATATTCGCACGCCAGAGGGCATGAAGGAGGCCCGGGAACGGAATCTGTTCAAGACAACCTGTGTCGCGATGGTCGAGTGTGCGGCGGCCATCCTCGATGAGATGGAGGCCGAGGGTTAGCCGGGCGTCGGGCGGGGCGCTGATCCACGTGTTGTCCCGAGTTCTCCCACGTAGCCGGAATATCCCTGCTCCGGTCTTCCTGTTCCGGACACCGAATCGGGAGCGCTTGGGGATGCTCACGTTGATCCATCGGCGCCACGAGCTGTACCGGAGCAGGGATGCTCCGGCTACGGAAGGAAAGGGACCTCTCCCAGTCCACTGCGCCGCGCGACGAGTAGCCCGAGGGCTGAACTGCTGCCTCCTCCGCTGGCGGATGCGGAGGGACCGGAAGCTCGCCAAACCCGGTGCGCCTCCCACATTCCGGAGCGATTTCCCGACGCGTGGATTCCGGACGTGGGGAAGGGACCTGTCCTCGCCGGCCCGAGTGATGGTGACCGACTGGAAAGGGAGCCCAGTTGACGCATACTACGAGCAGGTACACGC
>JABGQJ010001567.1 GCA_018648945.1 Victivallales bacterium | reverse complement strand
ACTTCAAGCGCATCAACCAGGGCATCCTCTGCCAGCCCTCCGCGGAGACCTGCCTCCGCCCGATCGAGTACATTGCGCAGCAGCTCAACCGCGCCTTCTGCCGCGCAAACAAGATGGACGCGGAGGATGTCATGGCCGACTTCGTTGACATATTCACCAACCCCAAACCCCTCGACGGCGATGTCATCGACAGCCTCGAGTTCGTCTTCGTCACGGGCAAGGCCATGACCGAGGTAGCCGCAAACCGCCTCGACCTCGTCCACGCCCTCCGCCTCCTCTTCTTCACGGGCTACCTCATCTACTTCTGCAACCCCACCGCCTTCAAGTGGGCCCACCCCATCTTCCTCATCACTGCCGTCTTCCAGGCCCAGACCAACTTCTTCCCGCCAAACAAGGACATGGACCGCCCCCTCTCCGAGGCACAGAAGAGCAACTACCTCCTCGCCCTTGGTCTCAATGTCTTCGAGGCCATCCGCAAGCCCTTCGACGCCGACTTATTCCACTCCGCTGACCTCTTCCCCGCCACCATCAACCCCACCAGCATGCCGCAGCCCCTCGTCCTCGGCTACGTATCGCCCCCGGGCGCACCCGCGGGC
>JABGQJ010001566.1 GCA_018648945.1 Victivallales bacterium | reverse complement strand
CGAAAGAAGGTCTTGAGCTCGTCGATGAAGAGCTTGTGGCCGCGGTCGTCGGGATGATTGATGGCGTTGAAGAGCAGTGTGAGGTAGGGGATGCCCTCGACCCACAGGTGTTCCCAACGGCGGCAGGCGTCCGCCAGACCGACCTTGTTCTCAGCACAGAACTCGCGCAGATATGTGACTGCTTTGCGAATCTCCTTCGTGCGCATGTTGGTCCCGCCGCCCATCCAGTCTGGACGGGTGAAATGCGGAGTCAGCACGATCACTTCGCCGCCGATCTTGCGGATCCGACCGATGGCTTCCGTGTAGTTCTTGAAGACCGTTTTCCGGTCGAGACCCATGTCATTGACGAACTCGATCACCACCAGATTGGGCTTCTTGTCGATCACTTCCTCTTGGAAAAGCGGGAGCTTGGAGTTCGAGTTCCAGCCCCCTGTTCCGGCGTTCACGTAGGTGATCGGTGTCTGGGGATACCTGCATCTGAGCCAGTTCGTGAACCCGAGCGGGAAAGCGGTCTCCGGGGAGGAGGAATCTCCTCCACAGGTCACTGAGTCTCCCCAGAACAGCACCGTGAGGGGGTCTCCTGCCGTGAGTTTCCTTC
>JABGQJ010001565.1 GCA_018648945.1 Victivallales bacterium | reverse complement strand
AACGGAGCCGTGTGTTCGATTCGTTTTTCACGACCAAAGTGCGCGGCGAGGGCACCGGTCTGGGACTGGCGATCGTTAACAGCATCGTCCACGAGCATGGCGGAACGATTCAGCTGGAGTCAGAGGTCGGTGTGGGGACGACGTTCAATATCATCCTCCCCGCAACGGTTCCGAGTAGTCTCGCCACGGTCCTGGCAATCGAGTAGCGTCTCTCAGGACCCGCCAATCTCGTGCTCAGGGGCACTTGAGAATCCTCCGGGCCGCGCTATGTTTCCCCCTTGACCATCTCGCATTCGTGCGAGGATATACTAGTCGGAGAGGTGCCGGAGTGGCCGAACGGGGTGGTCTCGAAAACCACTGAGCACTTATGGTGTTCCTAGGGTTCGAATCCCTACCTCTCCGCCAACGCATTCAGCCCGCCTTCCCCGGCGGGCTTTTTCTTTGCGTGGCGTAGAGTCCGGGATGAGAAGCCAGAGGATTCGAGCCGAGGAGCGTCAGTGACGAGACGGGCTCGAGCGTAGCGAGAGCAGTGAGCGGACGCGAACATCAATCCTGGCCTCTCCGCCATGTCTTTTCTGTCACCAAGAACGTTCGACAG
>JABGQJ010001564.1 GCA_018648945.1 Victivallales bacterium | reverse complement strand
GTGCCGATGGCACCATGAGGGTGGTAAGAGCGGATGGCACAAGCGTGGGACAGTTCAGAGCCCAGGGCGCCATGAGACACGTGACAGACTGTGAGCTGGATGGAGACAGGACGACACGCGAGATCGCGGTCGCCAGCGACGACGGAACGGTGTACGCCCTGAGAGTTGACTGAGCAGGTCCTCGGCATTGGCCTGCCAGAACACGTTCGGTGCGGGCCGAGACCGTCAATTGACCAGCCACCAGATAGGAGCAACACCGGCCATGAAACGGATATTTACCCTCATTGAGTTACTTGTCGTCATCGCGATCATCGCCATCCTGGCATCCATGCTTATGCCCGCGCTCGCCCAGGCGCGACAGAACGCACGCAAGATCTCCTGCGCCAGCAATATGAAGCAACTCGGCTCAGCAGCCATCATGTATACGGACACCAACGAGGACTGGCTGCCACACTCCGGCAACGCACACGTCGGCGACACCGTGCCTCCCTCCCAATGCTGGCGATCCGAGATCTCAGAGTACGTGGGTCTTCCTTCCCCCGCGACACGCAAAGCCCTTGAAGACACCGCCTTCAAGTGCCCAGGCCAGCGCGTTCTG
>JABGQJ010001563.1 GCA_018648945.1 Victivallales bacterium | reverse complement strand
GCCTTCCGACTCTTCAGTCGGATCTTCGGCGGTGAACAGGCGATCGTAGAGACGCACTTCGGCTTCCAGGGCATGGGCGGCCGAAACCCAGTGGAGGGTGGCCTTTACCTTGCGACCGTCCGGGGCGTCGCCGCCGCGGGTGGCCGGGTCGTAGGTGCAGCGGAGTTCGACGATCTCACCGGAGTCGTCTTTGACCACCTCGGTGCAGGTGATGAAATAGGCGTAGCGCAGACGGACTTCGCGACCGGGGGACAGACGGAAGAACTTGCGCGGCGGATCCTCCATGAAGTCGTCGCGCTCGATGTAGAGCTCGCGCGAGAAGGGAACCTGACGACTTCCGGCGTCCGGATCCTCGGGATTGTTGATCGCCTCCAACTCCTCGCTCTGGCCTTCGGGATAATTTTCGATGACGACTTTGAGCGGGTTGAGGACGCCCATGACGCGGGGGGCGATCTTGTTGAGGTGGTCGCGCAGACAGCTTTCGAGTTTGGCGATGTCGATGTTGTTTTCCCGTTTGGCGATGCCGACGTCCTTCCAGAACTGGCGGATCGATTCGGGGGTGTAGCCGCGTCGTCGCAGGCCGCGCAAGGTGGGCATG
>JABGQJ010001562.1 GCA_018648945.1 Victivallales bacterium | reverse complement strand
CTTGGGGATCGCATTTCAGATCATCGACGACGTGCTGGACTATTCCGCAGTGCAAGCCGAATTGGGCAAATCCATCGGTGATGATTTCCGCGAAGGCAAGATCACGCTACCGGTTATTCTGGCCTTCCGCCGGGGCACGGATGAAGAACGCACTTTCTGGCGCAAGACGCTGGAAGACCTGGAACAGACCGATGATGATCTGGCCCATGCGCTGGAACTCATGTCACAGAACAATTCCCTCAATGACAGCGTAGACCGCGCCCGTCATTACAGCGCCATCGCCCGCGATGCATTAGGCATTTTCGATGACTGTCCGGAAAAATCCGCTCTGCTGGGACTCATCGAATTCTGCATTGATCGGCCATATTAATCCCCCGGCTAATCCCCCGGGCTAAGATCGCCGCTGAACACTTCTTGCCGTAGAGTCTTTGTGATTGGTCGGGGTGGCAGGATTTGAACCTACGACCTCTCGCTTCCGAAGCGAACACGCTACCAGGCTGCGCTACACCCCGACCGTGTGGACGGTTTAACTGGCGCCACCCAAATTGGCAAGGTCCAAAGGTTTTCAATAGCTGCCGGGAAAGCGCTCAGTCGTCGAA
>JABGQJ010001561.1 GCA_018648945.1 Victivallales bacterium | reverse complement strand
GCCTGTTCCCGATCGAAAACCGACTCCAGCGAAACCCCGTCTTCAACGCCTGACTCGGCATCTCGGAGAGAAGCTGAGTCGCCGCCGGGCCGTTCCTCGACCGACTCACCCTCCACCCTCCCGCCTCCCACCCGCGCCGGCACCGCCTCCACCGCCGCGTACAGCCCCTCCGGATCGATCGGCTTGGCCAGATACTCGTCCATGCCCGCCTCCAGACAGCGCTCCCGGTCCCCTTTCATGACGTGAGCGGTCATCGCGATAATCGGCAGATGCTCCCCCGTCTCCCGCTCCAGCTCGCGAATGGCAGCCGTCGCCTCAAAACCGTCCATCTCCGGCATCTGCACGTCCATCAGCACCAGATCGAACGTCTCCCGCTCCAGCGCCGCCAGTGCCGCGCGCCCGTTCTCCGCCACCTCGACCACGTGACCGCGCCGCTCGAGCAAATTGACCGCCACCTTCTGATTGATCAGGCCATCCTCGGCCAGCAGCACGTGCCGCGGCGTTACCTCCGCCACCGGCGGCTCCGTCCCTTTCCCGGCAATAAGGACATCACCACCCGCGCCCAGCAGTTCGGAAATAGCGTCCAGAAGATCCGAGGA
>JABGQJ010001560.1 GCA_018648945.1 Victivallales bacterium | reverse complement strand
GTCGTCCTCGTCAGCGACGACGACGGCGCCACCTGGGAGAAAGTCTTCTCCTTCGACGCTCCACCCGACCGCGACACCCGCGACCCCCACTTCCTCATCTTCCGCGATCAACTCTTCGTCTACACCGGCACCTGGCTGGTGCCACCCGAGGGGGAACAGCGCGACCTCAACGACCACCTCGGCTACGCCGCCTGGACCGCCGACGGCGTCAGCTGGAACGGCCCCCGCTCGCTCGAAGGGACCTACGGCCACTACATCTGGCGCGCGGCAGCACACGGCGACAAAGCCTACCTGTGCGCCCGCCGCCGTCGCGACTTCCCCCCCGGCTACGACGGCGAAGATGGACACAAAATCGTCGAAGGTGCGATGCTCGAAAGCGACGACGGCCTGATCTGGCGCTACTGCACCCTGTTCACCGAGGATTACGGCGACGAAACCGCCTTTCTCTTTGAACCAGACGGCTCGGTCCTGGCCATCGCCCGCGGCCTCGGACCCTGCACCGCCCGCGTCTGCCGCTCCGCTCCCCCCTACGACGCCTGGATCCGCACCGACCTCGACCGCAACGTCGGCGGCCCCCTCCTGGCCCAATGGGGCGACCG
>JABGQJ010000156.1 GCA_018648945.1 Victivallales bacterium | reverse complement strand
TCGCGGCGCTCCAGGCGATCGACAGCGCCATCCTTGATCCAGAGGATGCGGTCAGAAGTGGCCAGCATCTTATGGTCGTGCGTGGCGGAGATGACGGTCACGCCAAACTCCTTGGCGAGCCCGCTGAGCAGGTCGATGATCTGCTCACCGGTATCCAAGTCAAGGTTGGCGGTGGGTTCGTCCGCAAGGATGATGGCGGGATCGTTGGCCAAGGCCCGGGCGATGGCCACGCGCTGCTGCTGGCCACCGGACATCTCGTCGGGCCGGTGGTCGAGGCGATGGCCCAGGCCGACGCGGGTCAGGACCGTCTTGGCGCGCTCGTGCGCTTCCTCGAGGCTCTTTCCCGCGAACAGGACAGGCATGCAGACATTGGTCACCGCGTCGTAGGCGGGCAGGAGGTTGTAGGACTGGAAGACGTAGCCGATGTGGTGTCCGCGGAAGTAGGCGAGCTGGCGGGGGGTCAGTTTGGTGAGATCGACGCCGGCTACCTCCACATGCCCGGAGGTGGGATGGTCCAAGGCCCCAATCATGTTGAAGAGGGTGGATTTCCCCGAGCCCGAGGGCCCCATGATCGACATGTATTCGCCTCGGAATATCTCGAGGTTGATGTCCTTGAGCGCATGCACGACCGCTTTGCCGAGGTCGAACGTCTTGTTGACGCCCAAAACTTTGATGAGGAGTTCGTTGCTCATGGGGAAGCGGTCTCTATAGTCTTCGCGATTGCGCGTGATTCCAAGTCTGTTGGCGGCGGGAACAGCTAGAAGGGCAGCTTGATCACCGACTTGCTGAGGAAGGTGATACCGACACCCATCGTCGTGATCAGGCCCATGCCACAGCCGAAGCCAGCAGCGACAACGGGGATGTACTGCCGCCACTTGAGCTTGAGGCGCTTCTTGAAGTAGAAGTGCCCGATCAAGGCACCGGTGAACTGGAAGATGATCGAGTGCGGCATCGTCTGCCCCAGGCCGCGAACCACGCCATAGGTGAGCATCAGCGGCGCCCCGACCCCAGCCATGAGGGAGAAGAGCCCGACCCCGAAGAGCCCGCCAAAGGCGAAGTACTTGACTCGCCAGGCCTGCTCGAACATGGAGTAGTCACCGGTGGTGGACGAGTACATGATGCAGCGCGTGGCGGCCTGGAGTTCCCACATCTTCTGCGCATAGGGATAGGCAAAAGAGGGAATCGGCGCCAACCCCCAGATGAAGTTCATGAAGAACAGCGTACTGCAGAGGATGATTGGGTAGAGGATGATCTGGGTCTTCCAGATACTGGTGAACTTCGTCCCCGTCAGCTCACACTGGCGGTAGAACACCGTCATCATGCCGTAGTTGGCGACCGGCATGGGCAGGAACCAGCAGGCCACGCCGCGATAACCAGACAGAATGAGGGCGGCCTCCCGGATCATGGGGATGGCCACAACCTGCCCCACCATGCCCTCCAGGCGAGCCGTCACATAGCTGATCATCGGCGTATAGACGAAGCCGAGGAAGAGGAGGACGAAGAAGACGTTACGGATGTCGGTGGTCCACTCGCCATGGTACAACAAGAGCAACGAGACGGAGGCAATGATGTAGATGGAGGTGATGATGAAGTAGCAGAGCATGATCAGCCACCAGCTGATATCCCCGCGACCGGCAGGCGCTTGGGTACCCGCCCACATGTTCTTGCTGGCATCGCCGGTCTCGCGCGCTTCCTTGCGTCCCTGCCGAATGCTGACGCCAACCTGCCAGAGACCGACCACCGCAATGGCGAGGGCGATCCCGATCTGGAAACTGAAGTAGAAGTCGATGTTGTTCTTGAAGAGGGTGGCGATCGTGTCGTCCCCCTGCTTCCAGTTGTGCAGGATATTGAAGTGGAAGAGGAGGGGATTGGCCACGGCGGTGATCAGCAACCCGATGAAACTGCCGACCATGCCGAAGAAGGGCATGACCATCCCGCTGATGAGCAGGCCGAGGTTCCAGTTGATGCCCGTCGCGAACGCCTTGAGGTACCGCCCAGTCTTGGGGGTGAAGTCGGAAAAGGGGATGGGGAAAATCTGGATTGCGGTGCCGGTGAGAGCACCCGAGAGCACGGGGAGGAGCAGGTAGACGGTACCGAATGCGAGACCGATGGCGCCACCGATGGCAAACACCCGCCAGCGCCACGATTCCTCGGCGGTCTTCGCATCCTTGGACTCAATGTCCTCGGCCATGGCCATGATGCCCTGGGCTCCGATCGGGGCCATCGGGAAGGGCAGCTTCTCGATGTCGCTGGTCACCCGGAACAGACCGTAGCCCAACACCATGTTGGAGATCTGGCTGACAAGGGTGCCGAAGAGCACCATCAGCAGAACGGGCAGCCAATCCATATGGAAGAAGGTGCGCTTGGCATAGGATTCGGAACCGATGGGTGGGGCGACCCAGAAGGGGATCTTGTCCGCAATGCCGTTGGCGGCAGCGGCGTCGGACTGGACGAAGAACTGATTCCAAAGGAGTCCGCCAGCCCGACCGCCTTGGACGCCCAGGCCCAAGCCGCTCATCATGGCGCCAGCCATGAAGAAGAGCACGAAGATCTCCGATTTGGAGAGGTGCTTGTGGGCACGTCTGGCCACCTCGATGAACATGATGACCGTCACCCACTGCGCGGCGCCACCAATGCCGACACCGGCCAGCAACCCCATGTAGATGGCACCCGGCACCATCAGCAGGGCGACGAAGATCGCGCCCAGCAACGATGACCAGCGGAAGCCCTCCTCGAAAGTGGAGGGCACCTCCATCACCCGCCGGAATTCCTCAAGCTCTTTGTCAATGCGTCTCGCCATTGCCTATGCGTCCTCGCTTGGGGTGTTCTCGTCGGTGCCGGTGTCTCCGAGCGAGGTCAGGGTACGCTCTCGGTAGAGTTCCATGGTCTCGTGCGGGATGGAGCGCCAGATCAGGAACTGCTGCCGCAGGTCGTCCAGGAAGACCTTGTTGAGGCGGCGCCAGTCCTTGGGCTGGCCGGAGAGACGATTGAGAATGACCCGAACCTCGTCGATGCCGGGAATCTCGCTGGGGGTGCTGCGCAGAGCAAAGGTCTGGCTGACGCCGAGATCGAAGGGCGCCAGGGCCAACTGGGAGTCGAGCCCGAGGTTGCCATCGGCTTCCTTGACGAGTTGGACATTACTGGTCATGAACTGGCCAAGGCCCGTGTCGGTGTGGTTGCCGAAGTGCTCCTTCAGGAAGCTGACCACGCCGGTGATATCATAGGCGGAGACGGTGAAGGGGAAGACAAGGTCCAGGCAATCGCCATCGGGGGCCGGAGGTCGCCACATCCGCATCAAGCCAGGGTTGGCGCTCTTCGATGCCTTGACGGCCGGGTAGATGGCGGAAATCAACACCGTCGCCATGACGATCAGGATCGTGACGATCGTGTTGGTTGAAGACATGTTCATCTCGGGCACCCGGACCCACCCCTGCTCGCTCATGATCGCGAGAATCTTCATCGTTCCCTGTGCCAACAGATAGCCGCCCAAGCCGCCGAGCAGGCTGTAGACCATGGATTCGGCGAAGAACAGCGTCGCCACGTGCCGAGGCGCGAGGCCGAGGGCACTGAAGGTGTAGATCTCCTTCTGGCGGTCGGCGACGGAGCCCAGCATGGTGCCGAAGATGACCAAACCGCCGAGCAGGATCGGGAAGAAGAGATCACCGGCCCCGCTGGCACTCAGCACCTTGCCGAGGATATGCCGGTAGACCCCGTTCTCGCGGGTGGCCGCGATCGGGATGGGAAGCATGCGGGCCAAGTCCTCCGCGAGCTCGACGGCCTCGGTCGTGTCCTTGGTGTAGAGCATGAGGCCATACAGACTGGCCCCCAGGCTGCGAGCCGTCTTGGCCGAGACGACGGCAACGGAATCGACGGGGAGGCTGGCCCAGTTGCGCTGGCTCATCATATCGGCTTCTTCGTCGGTGTCGGTCGTCTGCTGCGTGCTGCTGGCCTCGGTGAAGTCCGCTGGCAGAATGGAACTGGTATCCATATCCTTGGAGGCCGAGACCTGCACCGCATCCATGAGCTTGAGAATCTTGAGACGCCGCCCCTTGAGGAGAACCGTGTCGCCGACATCCACCTTCAGGTGGCGAGCGACGGCACTGGTAATGACCAGGTCCTCGTCGCCAATCTCGCCGAAGAGCTTGGTGAGATCCTCCCGTTGGGCGAATTCGTCCGCATCCAGGCCCAGGATGCCGCGGATCGTGACCGGCTTGCTGCCATCGGGAAGGCTGACGAGCAGGCCGGGGTTGTCCTGGGTCTTGGGGGACATCCAGAAACGGCGGCAGACGGTGACCCGTTTCTGCCAGCGTCCGTCGATGACCACGGCAAGATCCTGGCTCAGCGGGTTCCAGTTCACGTTGTGGACGAAGATGCCCGCATAGGTGGGATTGGGCGCGGAGAAGAGCTTCACAATACCTGACTGGGTGCCAAAGGAGGCGAAGCAGAGAATCGTGAAGGTCAGGAGGATGATGGTGGTGGCGGTCAGCGCGGTACGCATGGGCCGACGGCGCATGGTGGAGATGCCCATGTGCATGGCAGCCAGAAAGGTGCTGATCCCGGACACGTCCGACGCGTGGACGGTGGCTGTCATCCCCTGCAGGGCCTTCAGCTCAAACTCGAACTTGCGCATGATGATGCAGATCACGCCCACGGCCATGACCAGGATGGCGAAGCCGAGGAAGATGATGATCGGGGTGTTGGCGATCGCGAAGGCGGGGTGCGTCAGATAGAGAATGATGAAGGTCACGCCGAAGAAGAGGGCGAACCAGCAGATCTGTCGGTAGATGGTGGTCGCGCCGACCACGACGCGTTCGAGAGCGAAGGCGAAGGGCACGGACAGGCCGAGCAGGATGAGGACGGCGAAGACGAGATCGTCCAGCATGGCGCGGACCTTCCGGTAGACCGGTTGGGAGGCCCAGAAGGAGCTGGTATTGAGGGACTCCCGACGCAGCGGAGAGGTCTCGCTCTGGGCCTCGATCAGGAGGTCCTCGGAACGCCCGTGGAGTTCGGCAAGGGAGCTGTCCTGAATCCCCTTGCTGCGCAGAACGGCCAGGCGCGACTCGTTGAGCCGCCAAAGGTCGGCTGCGGAACGGGCAGGGACGTCGAAGGACAGGTCTCCCTTCAGCATGGAGAACCCATCCCCATTGGGGGACTTGATGGCAGCACCGGTCTCGAAGGTCTCGGGACCATTGTTGAGGCCGACGAACTGGCGCAGGCTGAAGAGTTTCACGCCCTTCTCGCGGTCGTCGCTGTACCAGGTCACGACCCCGTCCGCCGTCTCGCTGAAGGACTTCTTCAGGTCGAGCATGGCGTTGGCGCGAGCACTCATCACCTGGATGTCCTCGCCAGGGAGGCGATCCGTGCGCAACTGCGGCGGCAGCGTGGCCATGCCGGCGCGGGCCCGGAAGACATTCAGCCGCGACTTGACGCCCTTGTAGGACTGCAGATCCGAGACGTTGGTGATCTTCCCGTAGTCGTCGAAGACGGCTGCGAAGCCGCCGCGCGAGCGCCAGGCGCCGCCGCCGGTGACGGGGCCGATGGAGTAGACCCCGTTGCGAGTCGTGCGGAGGACCTGGAAGTTGTCGAAGCCGAAGGGCTTGTTGGGATTGTAGGCGAGCGTGTAGGATGCGCGCAGGCGCAGCTGCACGGTAGCCCCTGGCATCGGCGTGTTGGGGATGGGATTGCCTGGGAGCAACCCCATGACGGTCGGGGCATTGACGGTGTCGTTCTCGAAGCGAGGGGTGACGTATTCCTTGTCATCGACGATGCTCCGCCGCAGGGAGAGTCCCTCCTGGTTGGCCACGGCCGTGAGCAACGGGTTGGCCTTGCGGAACGCCTCGATCTCCGCCTTGATCGCGTCGGTTTCCTCGTTGCTCTCTGCCGCCTCCAGGCGAGGGGTGAACCTCTTCAGTTCCCGGTGGAGCGCGGCCAGCGCCCCCTCCCCTTCCTGGGGAGCATCGGCAGGGCCGCAGAGGAAGCGGCAGATGTCGTCGATCTGGGCCTCGACTACGTCGAGGTCGAGATTGGCCAGCGTATCGTCGGGCGTGCCCTCGCGGGGAAGGCCTTCCTGAGCAGTGGCAAGCACCAGATTGTAGATGCCGAACAGGCCCGCTACCTCACCGCTGTGCACCAGGAAAGGGGCACCCCAGAGGACGCGAGTCTGCGGCAGGTCCTGGTTGGCGGATTCGCGCAGGAAGACCGTGTCGGCACCTTCTTCCCCACCCATGCCCACGTACGCCCGGTCGAAGACGGCCTGGATCTTGCCGTACAGCCCGGGGTTGTCCTTGGATGAATGGAGGGCCGATTCCCCACCGATAACCAACCCCCAACGCCGGGCAGTGTCGCTCAGCGCGAGGGAGGCATGGAGGGTGATGGCTTCCTCTCCGGTCAACGTCTTGATCGCCTTGCCGGCATTCAGCGAGGCGGCCTCGAAATCGAGTTCGTCGCTGCGCAGCTTCAGATCCGTGCGGACCTCGGTGAGAATGTTGGCGAGGTTCTTCTTGACCGTCTCGATCCTCGCGGTCCTCTCGGCTTCGGTCAGGTCCTTCATGTCCTTCTCGTAGTCGATCTTCTCCGGGACGCTGAACTGCCCACTCAGACGACCGATGATCCGCTGCAGATCGTTCCAGGTGTCCTTCCGGGGCTCAAGGACCTCCTTCAGGATGCGGTCCACCTCGTCGGAGCGGGCCTGTAGATCCTCCGGCAGCCCCTTGGGGTTCTGCTTGTGGTACTGAAGCACCTCGTCGCGAAGCTGGTAGGCCGCGTCCTTGGTGAACTCGGCTTGGGCTTTCGACTTGTTGGCCAGGCGGTCGAGAAGTTGGCGACGGACGGGCGACTCCATCGTCAGCGGGGAGGGGTCGTTGGCAAGCTCGGTGATCTGGTCGAGGAAGACGCGTTCGGCATCGGCATACTCGAGCCGGGTCTCCACCTTCTCGTCTTCCTTGTCGTCCTCCAAGGCCCGGTAGAACGCGCTGGCCCCCATATGGCAGCGGGCTTGGTTGTCAAAGAAGACGACGAGAACATGGCGCCGTGGCCGATGGGTCTTGACATACTCGGCGATCTTCAGCAGGCCGGCGCAGTTGGCGGCGCCGCGCGCGCCGGGGGTCAGGCGCGGAATCTCGCCGAAACTGTCAAGATTGGTGGCGAGGAGGATGACCTCCTCCTTGGCGTTCGTGTCGTTACTGAAGGCCGGCGCGCTGCCCTTGAAAAAGGCCACCAGATTGCGACCTTCGCCCCGTTCCCAGGTGACGGAACAGCGGACGGTCGCCTGCTCCCCTTCCGGGAGGTCGCTGAGCGGGCCGCTGTGGTAGTAGCGAGGCAGGTTGGCGCTGCTTTCCACATAGTGCGGGTGGGCAGCCTCGGTGGGGCCGTTGCGGGTGAAAATGACGGCTTTGCCGCCAAGCCGGAAGGCGCGAAGCCAAGTCTCGCCGGTGTTGTAGTCGAGCACGACAATGCAGTCCTTGACGGACTTGCGGGCGAACGCATCGGCGTCTCCCTTGCCCATGTGCACGAGCTTGCCGGTGATCCCCTCTTCGGGGGTGACGGGGGCGATGATGCCGTTCGGCCGCATCGGCAGGAGCTTGATGACCTTGTCGGCCACGGTGACTTCGCAGGTATTGATGCGCGTCTGGGTGGTGGCAAACGGCTGGACGATCAGTTCGTCCGGGCCAATGGCCTCCAGCCGTTGGAGCACGTGGTCCGCAGCCCGCTCGCCCTCGGGGGTGCCCGAGAGACGGTGGCTGTCGCGGGTCAACACTTGACAGTCCTGCACAAACGTGCCGGACGCGCCGTGCAGGGCCGGCAGCAGCAGGCAGGTGGCCAGAGCGAGGGTTGCGAGGGAGAGATGTCTCATCGTAGATTTGGGTCCTTTTCGCCTCGGGGTTCCCAGGCTCACTCTTCCATTCCGCCGATGCCGCCGACTTCCACATGGACTTCGTCGCGGCGAGCGATACGGTCGATCATACCATCCCGGATCCACATCAGGCGGTCGCAGATGTCCATCATCCGGTGATCGTGCGTCGCGCAGATAATGGTGACGCCCTTTTCTTTATTGAGGCGCTGGAGAATATCGAGGATCTCCTGGCCGGTGTGCAGGTCGAGGTTGGCGGTAGGCTCGTCGCAGAGCAGCACGCTGGGGTTGTTGGCAAGGCTGCGGGCGATGGCCACGCGTTGCTGCTGGCCGCCGGACATCTCAACCGGCCGGTGGTGCCAACGGTCCTTGAGGCCAACGAGATCAAGCAGGTCCATGCCGCGTTCGCGCGCTTCGTCGGGCTGGACGCCCCCGAAGGCCATCGGGGTGGTCACATTTTCCAGGGCCGTCATGTACTTGATCAGATTGTAGCTCTGGAAGATGTAGCCGATCTTGTGGCAGCGGAGGAAGGCAAGCTCCTCGGCGGTGAGTTGGGCCACATCCACCTCGTCGATGAAAACGCGCCCAGTGGTGGGGCTGTCCAAGGCACCGATCATGTTGAAGAAGGTGCTCTTGCCCGAGCCG
The DNA here is from genome assembly GCA_018648945.1 of Victivallales bacterium. The sequence continues at coordinate 4,349 of JABGQJ010000156.1, read as the reverse complement.
GAGGGGCCCATGACCGAGATGAACTCGGCGGTGAGGATCTCCACGTCGATGCCGCGGAGGGCCTCGGTAACCACGTCCTTCATGACGTAGCTCTTCTTGAGGCCCACGGTGCGGATAATTACCCGCTCTTCGCCCGTGTCGGTCTGAGGATCAGTGTGTTCAGCCATGGTCAACTGCCAACTCGCTATTCCGTCGCTATTCGATGCGCATTGCTTCCATCGGTGCCAGGCGGGCCGCCTTGAATGAGGGCAGGACCGCAGCGAAGGCGGCCAACAGCATCCCCATGACGACTGAGGCGACGATCGCCACGATGATATCCGTGGCGGGAATCGCCCCCGCGAAATTCAAGCCAAAGGCGGCAAGCATCCGGGAGAGCCCGATGAGGGCACCAAGAATGGACCCGATGACGCCGCCAACGAAGCCAAGGAAACAACTCTCCATCACGAACATGATCATGATGAACCCATCCAGCGCACCGAGGCACTTGAGGGTGGCGATCTCCGTAAAACGCTCGGTCACAGTCATCAGCATGGCGTTGGCGATGCCAATGCCGCAGACAAGCAGGGAGACGAAGAGCAGCCAAGCCAGGCGCTCGCCAAGCCCCATGAAGCCTTCGCCGGCGCCGACGGTGAGGCGCTCGGCCCGGATCAGGGAGGCCTCCTCGTCCCGCGCCTGAGCAAGCGTCACCAGGCGCGCGGCAGTCAGGCCCTCGACGTCGAGGCGGGTGCCCTTGTCCTTCTCTTCGGTGGCCGTTCCCTCGGCCTTGTCGGCGACGGCACCAGTCTCTTCCTTTGGCTCTGCCGCGTCCAATTCCTTCATTTTCTGCTGGTAGGCGACTGCCTTCTCGTTCTCGGCCACCATGCATGCCAGATACTCCTTGGCGAAGCGGAGGCTGTCAACGTTCTGCCACATGAGGACCACATTCACGTCGGCAGGCAAGGTATTCTCGCGCCGCGCGATGGCCTGCTTGCAGGCGTAGCTGTCCATGGATTCCTGGATGCGCATGACATCCAGTTCGCTCCGGGCCTGTCCGGCAATGATGCCGGCCGTGGTTCCGGCCTCGAACACGAAACCGGCGTTGCGGATCGTCTCGCCGAACTCGCCCTCGGCTTCGGACAGCGCCTCGGCAATGGTCCGCCCGGCGAGAGCGGTATCAATCTTGGCCACGGCTTGGACCCGGGCGTCGAGAACGGCCTTGAGTTTCAGTTGCTCGCCTTCCCAGTTTGCCAGGAACGCGTCGAGCTCGGGATACGTGCTGACGAAGCGGACGGACAGGATGTTCTTCATCCCCTCGGTAAACTGCGTCATGGCCGCCTCGTCCTTGAGGCGCGTGAAGATCCCGATGCCGGTGGCCGTGTGGATCAGATTGCGGCGCTTGGCATAGTCCAAACTGTTGAAGAAGTCTAGGTAGCTGACGGCCATGACCGCGTGATCGTGGAATTCCTTCATGCCGGCCTCATCGAAGCCGCTCATGCCCGCCACTTCGCGGTACATGTCACTGCCGACCTCGCTGCGAGCGAACTCGTCGAGCAGGGATTCGGGGTTGCCGGGGGACGTGAGGCGAGCGCTCCAGTTGTGGATGAGCCGCATCCGGTGGATGCGGTCGCGGGTGTTCTGCGCCACGGAACGCTTGATCAGGCTCTCGCTCAGGATATTCATCAGAAAGGCCACGGCCACGGCGATCACCGCCACGGTCACGGAGGCGCGGAACAAGCGGTAACGGATGCCGTCAACCGTGATCTGGATGATCCGGGAGAACCCCAGCCAGGGCTGGTCAGCAACGTTGATCTCTTTCTTCATGGTTCTTCCTGCGTTACGATGGCAATGACACCGCGTTCCGTCAGCAGTTTGAGATACCCGGTCACGGCTGCCCGGCTCTCGTGGAAGGTGAGTCCGTAGTGCCCGCGGATGGAGTCAACCAACTCCAGGACCGTACGTTCGCCATCGCACATTCGCCACAGTCGCGTTCCCACCCTGTCGAGCAGTGCGCGGCGCTCGCGCTTGAAGGGGACGATCCAGGAGAGTGGCGGCACCTTCAGGAACCATGGGCGCTTCTGGCGCACATAGACGGCCACTCGGTCGTCCTTGTGCTCCATGACGCGGGCTGAGGCATTGCGCACAGGCCGGGAACTCAGGAGTCCCAGCCATGGCCCATCGGTGTTGCCTGGGGTTGAACTCATGGATTCACCTCCATGCGCTCGCAGCAACGTAGGCCAATTCGGGACTCCAAATCAACAACTCGTCCGGTGGAAACGAGAAGCAAACTGTACAGCCTCTTGTCATGAGGGCAAATCCAGGCAGAGGCTTTTATCCGCCGCCGTCCCTTGAATGCGTCCCTAAGCGTCGGCGGATATCGCAACCCGCTGATACTGAAGATCTCATGACTGTCCCGGATGTGTCTGGTCTGGTGATCGACCCGGTAGCCCCGGGGCAACCATGTGCGCAGCCACTGCCCGGGGGTGCCGACGAGCCATTCCTCGACCATGGCGAATCGCCCAAACCGTTGCTCCCGATAGCCTTTCTGGGCAGTGAACTTCATGGTCGTAGAGGTGGGCTGGGCGCTGACCTTCCAGAGATCGTGGGTCTCGGAAACGCTCAGGTCGAGCCCGAAGGTGCGCCAGCGGACCAGGTCATCGACCGCAGGCTGGAACGCGAAGGAATCGAGAATCCGCCTCTCCAGAGCCGGGTCGCGGTTCTTGGGCCAGAGGAAGACCACCTCCAGCACAGACTGATTTTCGCCTACGTAGCGCCCGTAGCGGGTCGTGAGCCGACGCCCCTCCTGGCCGCTCACGCCGCGCCAGCGACGGTGCTCGATGCGCTGCACGCACTCGATGCCATCCTCCTCGAGTCGCGACTGGTAATCGGCCAGCATGCGGTCGAAGTCCGGCGTGCCCTTGACCGCACGCCAGTTCATCTCGAAGCGGAACTGACGACGATCGGCAAAGGCGCACCGCCCGACCACAGGGTCGCGGGTAAACTGCAGCATCTCCCAATCGTCGGGAAGCTGAAAGCTGTATTGGCGCCAGATATGGGGCTGCACGAACGAATCCTCAGCGGCGGGTAGGAAGGCTTGCCGCGCCTCGTCGGGGACTCAGCAGGCAGGACTGGACCACACCGGGTGAACCGGGGGAAGCGGCGTGGACTGTCGTCGGATCGAACACCTTTGGGCATACCTGTCGCTGAGGGCAAGGTTCTGGCTCGGCCCCAATCGGAAAAAGGGGCGCGAAGCGGAGCCGGAATATACTCCGTTCGCGCCCATTTTCACGCGCATACAGGCATCCCACACGCCAGTTGCCGACTGCGTGATGGACGGGACGGGAGGAGCGGCGATCGGATTCGCTTCCTCTAACGGCGCGCCTCAAGTTGGCGAAGGGTCACTTCTGGCGACTCCCCACCACGATCAGCCTCCTGGACGACCGGGCATAGGGCTCTCCGTTCCGGGAACCGTACATGTCCTCGACACGCAGACCGACACTCGCGAACAGACGCTTCATCTGGTTGGGGGTATACAGCCTCATCGACATCCGGTTGTGCTCTTCTTTCCCATCGCGCTCCACGATCCGGTCCGACTCAATCCGTTGGGTCCGTGGGTCCCAGCGATTCTTGACGGTCCAGCCGCGAATGGTGTCACTCGCGACAAAGTGCCTGAGCAGGGCCTCGCGGTTGGGCTGGTCGATCAGCAATCGACCAGCGGGACGCAAGGCCAGAGCGTACCTCCGGACGACCTCCATGTTCTCGGTCTCAGAGAAGTAGCCGAAGCTCCCGAGCCAGGAGTAGGTGCCGTCGAACTCCGCCTCGAACTCCATATCTCGTAGGTCGAAAGGAAAGAAGCGCCCGTCCAGTTTCTCAGCCCGGAAACGGGCGGCGGCCCGATCCGTGAACGAGTGTCTGAGGTCGATTCCCGTCACCTTGCAGCCCGCGTGTGCCAGATGGACCGCGATGCGCCCCGCGCCGCATGGCGCATCAAGCACGCTCTGCCCACGCTGCAGTCCCAGCGCCTTCTTGATGAAGGCTGCTTCCTCCGCGCCCACGTCGTCTGGCTTGAGCCAAAGATCATCGGCAAATCTCTCGTACCAATTCTTCATGTCTTGGCGCTCAGCTTGGGGCATGGGCTCGGCACCCAGTGCCGCTGCTATGTTGGGGAAAGCGGTCGGACAGAACATTGCGGTCGATGGTTCGTGGGGAGTCCGGGCTACCGCCGCAACACGAGGAGCTTCTCCACGGTCCAGGATATGCCTCTGTAAACATAGCCCAGGGGACCCAAGATCTTCCTGCGCGACAGGTACACTTCGAGCGTGGCCATGCCCACCTTGTCCTTCAGGCCCTTGAGACGACCATCGAGCGAATCG
>JABGQJ010001559.1 GCA_018648945.1 Victivallales bacterium | reverse complement strand
CCTTGCGACGTACACCGCGGCTCGCCTGTGGATGCAGACAACTTCCCGAAACAACCACCTCGCGGTGCTCTCCGCCATTGCACAGAGGACCGGCGAAGGAAAGGCCATGGAAGTCCTGGGGGGGATCAAGGCTGGTTCCGGCCAAATCTGCCAAGGTCGGCAGGATATCCATGGGCTGAGCAAGCAGGGCGGACGTCCCCCCTTTAGCCACCTGCGGGGCCGCTATGAGAAACGGCACATGACCGATTTCGGGATAGATGGGCCAGTAGCGGTCGTCGCCGCTACTGATGTTTGTCTTCCCCGTCCGGCTGTGCTCACCGAGTGACATGCCGTGATCACTAGTGACGACCACAACGGTGTTCTCCCAGAGCCGAAGATCGTCGATTTTCTGAAGTACTCGTCCCACATACCGATCGACCAATTCTGCCTCGGCAGCATAGTGAGCGCGCAGATTCCGAAGTTCGCCATCCGTGTAGTCGGTGGACCGACCATAGTTGGGATGCAGCATTGGCGGCCCAACGTAATCAGGGTCATAGCGCCGTACCAGATACTCAGGCGCATCCCACGGTTCGTGCGGATCAAAGAAATCCACCCAGAGA
>JABGQJ010001558.1 GCA_018648945.1 Victivallales bacterium | reverse complement strand
CATTGGGACGAGCTGTACGCGCTGCCCGCTCTTTTCCACTATAATACGGGCAGCCGACCGCCGAGAAAGGGAGACCCCATGAACGACCCGCGCTACGATTCGGTCCTGGGTCGCGGACCCAGACGCATCGCGCAGATGGAGAAGCTGCTGTGTCCCGACGCGGAGACGTTCATCACCGGCATCGACTACTACGAGCACCCGCGCTCGTGCCGGCTGCGTATGGACGAGCTCTACCCGCATCTCCACTTGCCCGTGCCCACGACCGATGATCCGAAGCCACGCCCCGAGCTCGGCCTGGACGGCAAGTCGTCGGACCCGGACACGCACACCGTGCGCTGGGGCGACAGCGTCACCGGCACGTGGCAGCATGGCGAGTCGATCTTCAAGACGCCGGAGCAGGTCTTTGCCTTCAGCCCGCTGGAGAAGGCCGACTTCCGGGACTGGCCGGTGATCATGAAGCACGACTTCAGCAGCGAGGAGGTGATTTACGAGCACTTCCGCGCTCAGTATCCCGCCGACTGGCAGAGCGCGCCGCCGGGCCAGTACGTGATCGCCGGCTTCTACAACACGCTGTTCATGTGGCCGATGCTGACGTTTGG
>JABGQJ010001557.1 GCA_018648945.1 Victivallales bacterium | reverse complement strand
AGAGAATCCTGATCGTCGACGATGACATGCGCAGCATGTTTGCTCTTTCCAAGGCGCTGACCAGAAAGGGAATGCAGGTGCTGAAGGCGGAGGATGGCGAGGGAGCACTGGCCCTACTTGGGAAGGAACCGGGCGTGGACTTGGTGCTCATGGACATCATGATGCCGGGCATGGACGGACACGAAACGACGCGCCGAATCCGGGCCCAGCAGTCCTTCCAACAGTTGCCGATCATTGCCCTGACCGCCAAAGCCATGAAGGAAGATCGTGAGAAGTGCATCGCTGCGGGGGCCAACGACTACCTCCCGAAGCCAGTGGAAATTGAGCGTCTTTTGTCGATGATGCGGGTGTGGCTCTACCGATAGGAGTACCGCACAGAGCGAGTCAAGGAGCGTGGACGTGGAACACGGAATGTAGGATCTGATGACGGAAGCTGACACAGAGAACCTCGAGATCGACCTATTGCTGGAAGCGATTTTCCAGCGCTATGGGCATGACTTTCGGCGTTACGCGCGTGCCTCGGTCAGGCGGCGCGTGAAGCACTTCCTTGCTGTGACGAACGTGCCGAGAATCTCTGACCTGATTCCTCGGGTGCTCCA
>JABGQJ010001556.1 GCA_018648945.1 Victivallales bacterium | reverse complement strand
ACGACGGGAAGCGGTACACGTTTCATCTGCGAGAGAGCGCCCGGTGGTCAAACGGCGATCCCGTAACGGCCGATCACTTCGTCTACTCCTTCCGCCGCATACTGACGCCGGACCTGGCCGCTGAGTATGCCTACATGCTCTATCCCCTGGTGAATGCGGAGGCGTTCAATACAGGCAAAGTCGCCGACTTCGATGACGTGGGGGCGAAGGCCGCCGACAGCCGCACGCTGGTCCTCGAGTTGGAGAACCCGACTCCCTATCTCCTGGAACTGCTCAACCACTACTCCTGGTGGCCTGTCCATCCGCCAACCGTTGAGGCGTTCGGCGGCATCGGCAACCGGGAGAGCCAATGGACGCGCCCCGGGAACTTCGTCGGGAATGGACCGTTTGCTCTCAAGTCCTGGGAGGTCAATCGTCACATCGTGGTTGCGAAGAGCCCTTCCTACTGGGATGCGACGACCGTGCGTCTCAAGGAGATTCACTTTCTTCCCATCGACAGCGCGGACACGGAAGAACGTGCATTCCGCGATGGCGGTCTCCACGTCACGGGGACCATCCCCCTGCACCGCATCGATTACTACCGTGAGAACCGTCCCGATC
>JABGQJ010001555.1 GCA_018648945.1 Victivallales bacterium | reverse complement strand
CTGATCGACCTCGGCCTGGACATTCTCCACCCCATCCAGCCGGAAGCGATGGACGTTGCCCTCCTGAAACAGGAGTTTGGTGCGCATGTCACTCTCTGCGGCGGCATCCCAACCCAGACACTCCTCGTCCAAGAAGGACCGGGGGCGGTTCGCCGGGAAGTGAAGCGACTCAAGAGAACGCTGGGACAAGGTGGCGGCTACATACTGGAGCCGGGAATCACGATCCAGGCGGATGTTCCCGCCGAGAACATTTTCGCCATGGTCGATGAAGCCCGGACTCCGCGGCTTTGATCCCGAAACCCCTCAATGTGGGAGGCGCACCGTGTGCGGCGATCGGTGATCCCCCCAGACGGAACAGGCACGCCCCTCCCACACAGGACGCGAGGGCTTGCCTGTGTGATATAGTGTCGCCTGGGCAGCGTACCGGGACTGGCGAGGCTAACGGTGCTTCCTCAGCTTCAGCACACGAAGAAACCAAGAGACACGATGAAGACAGTTCGCCTTCTGACCATCGGCAACAGCTTCTCAGATAATTGTTGAAAGCTACCGGCACCACGCGGCCAGGCTCAACTGCCGCATCCTCCCCTTTGGAAGGGCTATCCAC
>JABGQJ010001554.1 GCA_018648945.1 Victivallales bacterium | reverse complement strand
ACAAACACAATGTGGACATACTAGCCAACAAAGGAGGACGACTGCGCTGGAAGATCGAGAACGAAGGCTTCAACGTGCAGAAGAACGGCGCGATCAGGCTGAAACACGACTACGGCAGCCAGGAGAATGCCTGGCACAACTACTACCTGCTGGCCCAGATGGCCCACCTCCTCCTCCAGCTGTGCTGGCTGGGAGATGCCGTGCGGGCAGTCAGCAACGGAACCCACGCGGCCATGGCCGAGGCGTTCCGCACCATCCGCAACTTCACAGACCGGCTGCGCCAGGCGCTCTGCACAGCCACCGGCCCACCACTTGGCGGGCGCATCAATGCCGCCGCCATCCAGATACGGTTCAGCAGTGCCTGACCCACGGCACAGCCGAAGCCGTACTCAGCCCGATCCCGCCGTGACAATCCAGACCGCTACCCCCCGGACGCACGGGGGAGGTTCCCGCGCGCCGCCAGACTTGGCCGCAACCGGCGCGTGCGCACAGAGGGACCATCGGTGAATGCGATTGTTCATCGCTGCCTCCTCGGCGGGGCGCTTGCGGAAGTGCTCCGGCTCGATATCTTTATCGATTCGTCCGATTTTACGGTGTCCTTCGCG
>JABGQJ010001553.1 GCA_018648945.1 Victivallales bacterium | reverse complement strand
GGGGCCATGAAGACGTGGGATTCCTTCTCCACGGGCCGGGCGGTGACGAGCACGGCCAGTGTTTGCTCCCGCCCCGGACGGATGTGCTCCGTGAGGTCGAGACGCCCGCCGGGGAACCAGATCTCGCCAGCGCGGGTGTCGTCCACGAAGACCGTGGCATGGGTCTGGACCATGGTGGCATCGAGCCAGATGCGCCGGCCATTCCAGGCTGCGGGGAGCGTGAAGGTGCGCTTGCACCACGCCTGGTCTAGCTTGCGCAGATCGATGCGCTCTTCGAGCCAGGGGGAGAGGACGAGAGGCTGGACCGAGAGCTCGGGCGTGGTCTGGCTGGTCCAGATGCCGGGCACCGGGAACCAGCCCCAGCAGTCGTTGACCTTCGGCACCGCTTCGGCTTCCTTCGGTTCGGCGACTGGGCGGAACTGCCAGAGGCCATTCAGGCAGATGCGTTCGCGGGTCGGCGTCTTTACCCGCCAGGCATCGGCCATCCGCCAAACATTGGTCACGCCTTCGGGTAGGGGTTCGTCGTTCTTGACCTTCGAGCGCAGGCGGGTGACGACGATTTTGATGTCATCGAATTCGGCCGTGCCCTTGGGGCCGAACACAGAGGC
>JABGQJ010001552.1 GCA_018648945.1 Victivallales bacterium | reverse complement strand
ACGATCAGAACGTGGCGCTCGACGTGACCCTGGGCCTCAAAAAGCCCGAGATGCGCGAACCCGCCACCAAGGTACTGGAAGGCGTGCGTGACCTCTACCCCCTTCTCGGCGCAAACATGCAGAAGCTCCCCCAACTGGTGAGCATGCTGCTCGAAGGCGCCACCGTGGCACCAGACCCCAAGAACTTGGTCATCGAGTTGGTCCTGCCAAAAGAGATGATCGAACACTTCCTTGGGCAGAAAATGGGCCTGCAGTAGCCTAGCTTCGCTTCATACGCCCTGTTGCTACTACACGTTCGAGGCAAGTCTGGGGCAGGGAACTGGGACTCGGGAAGGAAGCTCCGGAGCCTCCGCGGTAGGTGGTATGTAGTAACCACGGGTTACAGACCCGGTTCCGTCCGGAGACCGCCTGCCCCCTGAGCTCGCAGGTCTCCTGGTCGATACCCCCCGGCTGCACCGCCCCGGGGACCCAACGACTTTGTCGGAACACCAACAGAGCTAGGCCTGAAGCCGAAGAAGCCCGATTGCGGCTTGGCCAGGCGCTGCCCACGAAGTGGCGTTGTCCGCGCTAGACCTAGCGCGAAAAGCTCTCTGCCCTTGTCCTGACGGT
>JABGQJ010001551.1 GCA_018648945.1 Victivallales bacterium | reverse complement strand
AAAAAGATGTACCTGGAGTTTTTCCAGAAAAACGGACATAAAATAATTGCAAATGCATCTCTTGTACCAGAAAACGACCCAACCGCACTATTCATATCGGCCGGGATGCACCCACTGGTACCTTACCTGCTAGGTCAGCCTCACCCCAGCGGCACAAAACTAGTCAATGTACAGAAATGCCTCAGGACAAGCGACCTTGACGAGGTGGGTGACAGTTTCCACCTCAGCTTCTTCGAGATGCTGGGCAACTGGTCGCTGGGAGACTATTTCAAAGCAGAATCCATACCATGGAGCTACGAGTTTCTGACGAGCAATGAGTGGCTTGGTATCGATAAGGATAGGCTTTCAGTCACGGTCTTCGCGGGTGACGAGGACGCATCTAGGGACGAGGAAAGCGCGGGCATCTGGAAAAGCCTCGGGATGCCAGAAGAGAGGATATACTACCTGCCAAAGGAGGACAACTGGTGGGGACCCGCGGGAGCAACGGGACCATGCGGACCTGACACCGAGATATTCTATGACACGGGTATTGAGCCGTGTGGATCCGAGTGCAAGCCCGGCTGCAGCTGCGGCAAATACAATGAGATTTGGAACAACGTCTTCATGGAG
>JABGQJ010001550.1 GCA_018648945.1 Victivallales bacterium | reverse complement strand
CAGGCACACGACCCTTGTCGTCCTTGGTCTTTAAAAGTTTCTGGGCAATCACGGCCACGAGACTTTCTGAAAGCATGGAGCGTACCTGTCCCTTCTGGGCAACAGGAAAAATATCAATAATACGATCTATGGTCTTTGAGGCACTTGATGTATGTAGAGTAGACATAACAAGGTGACCTGTTTCAGCTGCTGTCAAAGCCAGTTGAATGGTCTCAAGATCGCGCATTTCTCCAACCAGAATCACATCTGGATCTTCTCGCAAAGCAGATCTAAGTGCATTGGCAAAACTATCAGTAGAAATACCCAGCTCGCGCTGATTCACCAGACAGTTTTTACTCTCATGATAATACTCAACTGGATCTTCAATGGTGATAATGTGTGCTTCTCGGTGCTCATTGATGTGATCCACCATGGCTGCCAGGGTGGTTGATTTTCCAGATCCTGTAGGACCGGTTAAAAGAATCAAACCTCTATCACGCATGGCCAACTTGGCCAGAACCGGTGGAACATCCAGCTCATCAAACCCTTTGATATCTGTTGGGATGGTTCTGAACACTCCTGCGACACCACGAATCTGTTTGAAGAAGTTTACTCTAAATCGGCCTCTCCCC
>JABGQJ010000155.1 GCA_018648945.1 Victivallales bacterium | reverse complement strand
GTCCTTTCTGGGGGATTCTCGGCGGGTATGTCGATAGCGTGACCGGTCGCGGCGGGGCGGTGGGGGGCGATGGCTCACCTTTCATTCGGGCCAGCACCTACCCGGCGAAGGCCACGCGCGCGGCCCCCGAATGGAGTGTCGAGGACGGCCGCTCGTGCCTGCGTTTCGACGGCACCGGCACGTTCATCGCCTTGCCGCAGGGCGTGTTGCCCCGGCGGGGTGCTTTCCATTTGAGCTTTGAGGTCAAACCGCGCGTTGCGAAGGAGCAGGTCCTGTTCGTCCATCGGCGCCACTACATTGGCTCCTTGGCGGTTCGGCTGACGGCCACCGGCCAACTGCAGGGCAGGTTCACAACCGACGCGATCAAAACCTACGTCTTTGGTGACGGCATCAGCGTGCCTGCGGGGGAGTGGTCGAAGGTGGAGATCATCTACAACCTCGCCGAGATGCGGGTCCGGGTGAACGGTCGGGAATCCGGCCCTTTCCCGTGCCGGGGGGTGGGGCTCTACGACATGTGCTCCGTCTTCGGCGGCTTCGGTGGTGGCGGCGAGGTCGATTCATTCACCGGGACGTCCGGGTGGTTCGACGGCTGGCTGTCCTCGCTGCGCGTGCGGCACCTGGCCCCCGTTCCTCGTGACTGACGCGGGACCGGTCTGAGCCCTGCTACCACTTCCCTCGGCGGAGGATGGTGTGGCCGTATTGGTCGCGGAGTTCGTCCACGGCTTGGTCCAGGGCCTTCTCCTGCTTCGGGTCCGGGCCTTCCTCCTGCTCGAACAGGGATGGTTGGCGCAACTGGCCCTTGGTGCCGGGCTCCGCCAGCCCGGAAACGCCGAAGCCGATGAGCCGGATGGCCTGCGGCAAGGACTCCTTTGCGAACAGATCCAGGGCGGCCTTGACCAGGAGGCGGTCGCTGTCAGTGGCCCTGGCCAGGGACTGCTGGCGGGTGATGGTGCGGAAGTCGGCGAAGCGGAGCTTGATCTGAACCGTGCGGGCCTGTCGCTCGGCCCGGCGCAGGCGGCGACCGACCTTCTCGACCAGCTCAAGGAGTTCCTGGCGCAGGCGCGCGCGGCCGGCAACGTCTTCGGCAAAGGTCTCTTCGTGGGAGATGCTCTTCTCTTCCCGCGTCCCAGCTTCCACGGCCCGGTCGTCGATTCCGTGGGCGAGTTGCCAAAGGCGGGGCCCGAAGGTGGGGCCGCAGATGCGGACCAGGGCCTCGGCCGACAGGTTCTGGATCTGGCTGATGTGGCGGATGCCGTGCCGGGCGAGGTGCTTCGCGGTCTGCCCTCCCACGCCCCAGATGCGCTTGACCGGCATGGGCGCGAGAAAGGCGACGATGGCCGCGGGGGCGAAGGGCACGACGGTGAGGCCATCGGGCTTCTCCATGTCGCTGGCGATCTTGGCCAGGAACTTGTTGGGGGCCACGCCTACGGAGGCGGTGAGCCCGGTCTGCTCGCGGATGCGGTTCTTGAGGGCGCGGGCCGCCTTGGTGGGGGCGGTGGCGCTGCCGGGAACGCTGGTCATGTCGAGGAACGCCTCGTCGATGGAGATGGGCTGCACGCAGGGCGTGAACTCTCGGAAGATGGTCATGATCTGGCCGGAGACCTCCCCGTAGCGTTCGCCTCGAACCGGCACGAAGACGGCGTTGGGGCAGAGCCGGGCGGCGGTACTGGATGGCATGGCCGACCGAATGCCGAACTGCCGGGCCTCGTAGGAGCATGTTGCCACGACCCCACGCTGCTCGGGACGTGCCCCCACAATCACCGGCCGTCCCCGCAGCTCGGGGCGGTCGTGCTGCTCGATGGCGGCGAAGAATGCGTCCATATCGACGTGGAGAATGATGCGGGGAGCAGAGCTCATGGTGTCCTGGGCGAGCGAAGGGGCAGCGAGCACGAGCCGGTCTTGTGGTTCCCGTGCGACCGAGGTATGGTAGTGGCTCAACGTGGGTAGACGCAAGCTTGACCGGCGATTCCATCGCCGACCGCAAAGGCAGATATGGACGCAAAACAGAGCTGGGAGCGGCTGAAGCCGCAGCCGGGCGCAGTCGTGGACCGCGACGCCTTCGTGCGGTTCGCCGAGGAACTCGCCGAATCTGGCGAGTCGGCCCTGGCAAACTATGCCAAGGCCGAGCCGAAGGCCCGCCAGCGAGCCCTGCGGGAGCTACTGGCTGGCGGGCTGCACTCCGTGCGCTCGCTGCCCCAGCTGGATCTGTGTGTCCTGGCCGCCATGGCCCATGCCGCCGAGGGACGGCAGGCGTTCGTGATTACGCCGATGCCAGTCGCCCCGGCCCTCGCCCAGCATGTCACCCAGCTTCTCGGCAAGACCCTCGGCCTGGATGCCCGCGCCGCCGGTGTTCTCTTTGGGCAACCGGCCGCTCGCCTCAAACAGGCCCTGAAGGCCGACGTGATTCTCACCGACGCCATGCAGCTCTTCGAGGTGTTCCGCAGCGGCGCCGACTTCCTTCAGCGGGGCCCGGCGGCAGCCTTGCTCTGCGAGGCGGACCTCTGTCTCTACGATTCCCGGATTGGCACCTACGAGCGGGGAAAACCGCAGGCCGTCGCGGCCATCTACCGGACCACGGTTGCCACGCCGCCCTGGCAGGAAGAGACGAACGTGGTGGACTTCCGCGACGCGCTGGCACCCTTCGAGCACCGAGCGGGATTGCTCAGCTACACCAGCCGGCATGTGGTCCGCGAGCTGCGCAAAGTATACGGCCCGCTCTTCGCCGACCGCGTCCGCTGCAAGGGGGCGAGCGACTTCCGCGCGCTCGCCTTCCGGACCCTGGCCGAGAAGATGACAACCCTCTGCCGGGATCTTCTCAAAGCCGATGGGGACTGCCTGGTATTCATGGGCGACGAGGAGTTCCGGCAGAATCTGTACCGGCAACTTCGCCAGCGGGATCAGGAGCCCACGTTGCTCGGCAACCCGCGCGATCTGCGCACCTTCCTGAGCATGGAGAGCGAGCGCAAGCGGGTCGGTCTCTTCCGCGGCGCACCCACCACCTTCACCCAGCCGATTGAGAAGCGAGCCAAGATCAACGTGTTCCTGGCAGAGCACCTGTTGATGAGCCATCAACATGGCAAGCTGCGGGCCTTCTGCGAGCGTGATCTTGACGCGCCCGTCCCCCCCACGCTCTACTTTTCCCTGGAGGACGAGATGTTCAACATCTATGCCGACCGGGCCGGGGTGGAACGTTTCTTCAGCCTGATCGACTTCACCGAGAAGTACGACAAATGGCGGCAGATTCGTCGGGTGATGGCCCATGCCGTCCTGCGCCGCGTCCACTCCCTGCGCCGGGCTTGCCTGGACGAGGACCACCCGGTGTTCACCTTGGTCGGGATGCCTGGTGGCCCCCGCAATCCAGGGGGGAAATCCGGGAAGAAGCGCAAGAAGGTCGGCACGCGCCTGGAAGGTCTTTGTTTCTGCGGGAGCGGCAAGCTCTTCCGCGAATGCCACGGCAAACCCAAGAAACCCAAGTCCTAGAGAGACTCCGCCATATGCAACTGACTGTGGGACTCGACCGCAGCGACAAACCAGCTGGCATCGATGAATTCATGGCACTCGGGGTCGATGAGTTCTTCGCTGGATTCGTGCCGGGGGAATGGTCCGAACGTTTCGGCTGGGAAGTGGGGCTGAACCGCCGGACCTTTGGCGGCGGGTGCCAGTTCACCGACATCGACGAACTGCGCGAGGCCATCCAGACCGTGCATGCGGGGGGCAAACGCATCCTGATTACGCTCAACGGCCATGACTACGGCCACGAGCGGCTGCCGATGGTCCGGGAAGTGGTGCAGGCACTGGAAGGACTTGGCCACGATGGCTACGTCGTCGCCGATCCCGCCTTGATGGGGTATCTGCGCGAGTGGGGTGTGGACTCCCTGTTCCATCTCAGCACCGGCGGCGGCGCCTTCAACAGCGAGACGATCCGCTTCTACCACGAGCGCTTTGGCCTGCGCCGGGTCGTCATCCCCCGCAAAATGACGTTGCGCGAGATGGGTATTCTGATGGAACGGGTGGCCGATCTGGACCTGGAGTTCGAGGTCATGGTGATCGGCTACCGCTGCCACTTCAACGACGAGTTCTGCTTCTCTCTGCACTGTGGTACCGGCAACAACCTCTGCACGGAGCATGTGAGTACGCCCAAGCAGCTCCGGGGTCGCTTTCCCGGGGACTGGAAGGACATCATCGAGGAAGCGATCGACTACCCCGCCGAGCAATTCTCGGAAGGCAGCCGCTTGGACGAGTTTTCCCGGGCGCTCGAAGCGGCGGCGCCGCCGGAGCGCCCGCCGCCAGAGTCGCCGCAGGAAGGGCAGCACTCGCTCTTGCCTCTCACCATGTTCAACAACTGTGGGCTCTGCGCCATCCCTGCCCTGCGCGAGATGGGAGTGCATACGCTGAAGATCCCCGTCCGCGGGGCGCCCTGGCAGAAACGCTACTACCTGGAGGTCGTCCGAGCCGTGGCGAACCAACCGGGAGCGACCGCTGCGGATTGCCGGGCCCTGGTCAACAGCGCTGGATTCTGCGCCTTGCCGGAAGCCTGCTACTACCATTTGGCCGACCAGGAGAAATAGCCCGTGGAACTGGCCATCTACTTTGCCAACCTCAAGCAGCTTCTCGACCTCGACGAGGCCCTGCGTCCACTCGATCCGGACTCGATCCCGAGCTTCATCAGCACCCTTGTCTTCAACAACGATACCAGCTCGCGGGAATACTACGCCAACCTGGTGGCCATCCAGTGGTTCGAGGAGCATACGTCGCGGACCGGCGATGCCCTGTCGCGCCTCTACTTCGGCCAGGAGTTCTGCGAGCATCTCATCCCGAGCCCGGACGACCTCACCCAGGCATACTACTACTGCCGCCAACTGGGCTGGGATTTCACCTACGTGAGCAGCTTCTGCACCGACGAAGCCCTGGCCCGGCAGGAGCAGAACCTGGCCGTGCTGGCGGACATGGACGACGATGACATCGAGGTGGTCGTGAACGACTGGGGCCTGCTCCGGCTCATGCAACGCCAGTTCCCTCAGCTGAACCCCGTTCTTGGCCGCCTGCTGAGCAAGCAGAAGCGGTTGGGGCGCTACACCACCGTCAACTCGCTGTGGCCGATCAACCGCAACGGGCTCGAAACCCCCGAGGAGGATCTCCGTCAGAATCAGCTCGCGGCCCTGCGGGATACCTCGCTCGCCAGCCCGGACTACCGGCGCGAACTGTGCGAGCTGGGTTTCGCGAGGGTGGATGTGGACATCGTGCCCGAAGGACTGAATCTCCCGGACGAACCGGACGGTCTGGAGACCAGCTGCTACTACCCCTGGGGGTACATGGCGGGCGGCAGGAACTGCCTGACGGCAGGTGTCCTCGATCCCCAACGCGAGTTCGTCGTCGTGGATGGCCCCTGCCCCCGGCCCTGCCAACGCTACAACAAGGCTGCCGTGAGGCTGCACGGCGAGGAGATCCTGATCCAGCGCGGCAACTCCGTCTTCGCCTTCCATACGGAATACTCCAGCCCCTACATGACGGGCGTCTACCCCATCAGCCGGATCGTCCTCCAGCCCTACATCCCGATCTAGCCCAGTTCCCCGGATCAAGCCCGTTCCTGCCATGCGGGTGTCATCCGGCAACAAAAAAACAGCCCCAGCAACTGCTCTGCGAGTTGCTGGGGCTGATGCTACCAAATTGGAGCGGGTGGCGGGAATCGAACCCGCGGCTTCAGCTTGGGAAGCTGAGGTATTGCCATTATACGACACCCGCTCAAAGAGAACACTAAGACTTTACCTGAGCCGGAGGGGATGTCAAGCCAGGGGCGGCCAAATCACTCGTCGCCACCTGGCTGTGGAATCTACTTCTCGGCCTTCTCCGAACGCTCCTTGGCTTCCGGCAGAGCCGGGCCGGGGGCGGCCTTCTCCATGGGGTTGATCTCGGCGTGATCGAACTTCACCTGGGTCTTCCAGTCCGCGCCTTCGAGACGCATTTCCTTGACGAACCAGAGGTCGGCGGCGTGCTTCTTCGCGCCCTTCAGTTCGAGCGTCCGCCAGGGCTTGTCTTCCTTGGCGCGGAACCACTTGGCCTGGAGGGGGAACCCTCGGGAGGCGTCGAACCAGACCTGCACGGTTCCCTTGCCGTCCTCGGGATGGCGCAGCTCGAACACTCGGCACTCCCGTCTACGGAAGCTGGTCTTGGGCAGCTCGCGGACGAGTTTCCAGTAGATGAAGGCGAAGGTCACGTCCTCCGGCTGCACACCGAAGTCTGCAAGGCCGGGGGGCTCCTCCTTCTCGGGCAGGTCGAGGGTGGTCTCGGGCACATCCCCCTTGCCGTGCCTCTGCTCGTAGCCATAGGTGTTCTTTTCGTTCACCGTGACTTGTGCGTGCATGGATGACGGCGAGAAGGTGAGCCGGATGCGGACCGTTCCCTTCTGGCGCTTGCCGCCAGCCACATGGATCAGCCGCCCGGTGATGTCTCCCCAGGCGTCCTGTCGGAAGGGCCGCCGGAGTTCGGCCAGGAACTGTTCGGGCTTCATCTCCGCGAGATCGGCAGGCGCCGAGAACGCCGAGGACGCCAGCAGAAGCAGCAGGCAGAGGGCACCGGCCCATGAGCGCGTTCCATAGAGCATATTACTCATCCTCGTTTTCCTCGATGTACTGAGGAACGTATTCCATATCGTCGGTGATGAACAGCTGGTCGAAGCGAACGCCGTCCTCGCGGTTCAGCAGGTAGAGCGTGTTCTTGCCCTTCTTCAGCTTGAGGTCCTCGCTGGGTACGGACACCCAGTGCCACTCATCGTAGGTGCCGTCATTGCCAATACAGAAGAGCTTCCCCTTTTCGCCCATCCGGACGTAGGCCGTATTGCCGCACGAGCCATCCCACCACACCCGCACCCAGATTTTGACGGTCATGTCCTCCGGGATCTCCACTTCAAACGTCGCGCCCCCGTACTTCATGCCCACCGCTTCCTCGGTCGGCGGGGTGGTGGTCTTGTCCGGGATGTGGAGAATCGTCTGCTTGGCGGCCTGCGAATCCGCGATCTTGACCATTGGCTTGGCAATCTTGGTGGCCTCGCTTGCATCGACCACCAGCACGAACTGATCCGATCCGAAGTCGGCACTGTCCCAGGGATCGGCTGGCTGCCTCTTCACGGTGGTGCCGTTGCCTGCGCTCTGGCCGGCGTTGTTGCCGCCGGCCTCGGCCTTACCTGCAGCGAGGATCAGGCCACCAAGGACCGCGAAGCCCACGCACCAGGCAAGCACGCGAGAGAAGCCTAGGCGGAGGACGGGCCCGGTGCCCCAGCATCCGGCCAAGGCCAGGGACACCATCCAGGCGTTGCCCTTGGTGAAGGGATCGGTGAAACACATGGCCCCGAGCACCACCACCAGCACGGCCGAGCTGCCCAGCGCCATCGGGTCGCCCTGCGGCGACAGGAACGCCCGAATGCCCAAGGCGGCGCCGGCCAGGAGGGTCGCGACCAGCAGCAGACCGACCGGATAGCCTACTGTGGCGAACAGGATGCCGTACCCGGACTGGCTGTCGGTTTCGGTGTCATTCTTGAGGCTTTTGGGAGGCAAGTCGGTGCCGTAGGTTGTGCCGATGCGCAGCTGATAGGCATCCCCCGCGCCAATCCCCCGGACAGGGTGCTGGTTGGCCAGGCGGAGAGCGGCGATCAGTTCCACGTGCCCAGGTTTCAGTTTGGCCTTCGCGTTCGTCGAGGTGCCTGCGGTCAGGGGACTCAGGCTCTCGCTCAGCACGGCACCCCGCCCGCCGACACTCAGGGACAGCGCCAACAGCACCAGAGCCGCCACGTTCGCCAGGCCCGCCTGCCAGGAGTAGAGGAAGCCGAAGAGGACCAGCACGACCGCCGTCAGCAGGAGCAGTTGTCCGTGCGCAATGAACCCCAGCGCCAGCGCCGTTGCCGCCACGATCCCCAACCACCATTTCCACGAGCGAGCCCGGGCAATCAGCGAGGGCTGGAGCCAGGCAACGGCGGTACCGATGAAGAGCCCCAGCGCCATGCGGCTGCGGAACAGGCCCGTGAAGCCGCCGCCGCCGAACCCAAGGGGCAATTCGGTCACATCCTTGGGAGCGATCGTGCTGCCAAAACCATGCGTCATTCCTTGCACGAGGGCCACGAGCAGGCTGACCCCCAAGGCCCAAGCCACCGCCGTCCTGGCCCATTGCGGGCGCTCAGCCAGCAGCACGGTGAGGATCAGTACGCCGCAGAACAGGAACTCGACCCGTTGGGCCACCTCCACCACGCCGGGGCGCGAGGACTGCGCAAACACATTGGCCAAGGCGTAGACCACCAGCACAGCCGGCAGCGCGGCCGGCAGCGCGATCTTCGCCGAGCTCCGGCGCAGGCCGACAAGCAGAACCAGGAAAGAGACGCCCGCAAGCAGATCAGCCAGCGCCAGACGGCCTCCCGATCCCGGCACGATCAACTGCGTGGCCATGACTCCGAGAGTCACCGCCAGGAGGAGAAGGACATTCCGGGACGGGGCCAGGGCATTCTCTGCCGGCTCAAGCGTATTCGTCATCGTTGCGACCTCGTGCGTTGGTTCGGCGGGGCACCCCGCACTCGTCCCGTCCGCTCGCGCGGGAACATGACACCGCCTCCTACCACCAAACGCTCGCCACCCGGCGGGGATTGGACAGCGACGGCAAATATACCGCGCATTTGGCAGCGCGCGGCGCCAGGGGCATCGGGATGGCGCAGGCCGACCCCCTTTTTGGCGGCTCGGGCTTGCAATCCCAAGGCGGAGAGGTAACTTTTTAGCTCGTTTCCCGTTGCTCGGGTGGCGGAATTGGCAGACGCGCTAGGTTGAGGGCCTAGTGCCCGCAAGGGCGTGCGGGTTCGAATCCCGCCCCGAGTACCAAGAGCACGTTTGAGCGCCGGTCGAGTCCGACCGGCGCTTTTTTCGTTTGCAGGCCATTACGGGCAGGGACCGACGCGTTGACCTGCTGACAGACACCCCGTATTGTGCGCCATTGTCTTCCAATCCCCGTGGAACCATGCACCTGACGGCCGATCTTCTCCTTGCCTTCCGCTACCTGCGCCCTAAGCGCACGTTCATCAGTGTCATCACCCTGCTTTCCGTGCTCGGGCCGGTGCTTGGGGTAGCGATCCTGATTATCGTGACGTCGGTGATGTCCGGGTTCGACCACGACATCCGCCAGCGCATCCTGGGTATGCAGGCGCACGTTCATGTGCGCCCCGTGCGCCCTGGGCATATCATCGAGAATCCGGAACCCCTCCTGGCGAAGATGGCCGAAGTGGGCATCCAGGGCGCCCCCATCGTCGAGGGTCCCGTCCTGCTGCAACTCGAAGGCACGACCCAGATCAAGATGGCGCGCGGCATCCTGCCGGAGCTCGAACGGAAAGTGACCGCATTGGCCACCACCAGTGGCTTCATCGGCCGCTTCGACGTGAAGGAAGGAGAGGTGCTCATCGGCAGCGAAATGGCCCGGCTTCTAGGGCTGGGCCTGGGGGATGAACTGCTTCTCCACGCCCCGCAGAAACTGACCAGCAATATCAAGTGGGGGGAAGACGGCGAAGTGAAGATCGAGCAGCCTGACGAGATCTACCTCCCCGAGGAGGTGACGGTGGTCGGGATCTTTACCATGGGCGTCTGGGAGTACGACAGTGGCCTCATCTTCCTGCACCTTCACCAAGCTGCGGACCTCTTTGGCTACGACTGGGGCAGCGCCATGAGCATCCATGGCAGCGTGCCCGATCCCTTCCGCATGGACGAGCCCTTGGCGGCGCTGCGCGAGAAGCTCCCCTTGCAGCGCGTGCACACCCGCATCGCCGACGGCTATCAGGAACGTCTCGAACCGAAGTACCGCGTGCTGTCGTGGCAGCAGGAGAACCAGATGCTGTTCAGCACGCTGCGCGTGGAGAAGACCCTCATGGTCTTTCTGCTCACCTTCATCGTGGTCGTGGCATCCTTCGGGATCGCCGGCACTCTCATCACCCTGGCCGTGCAGAAAACCCGGGAGATCGGCATCATGAAGGCCATGGGTATGAGCCGCTGGATGGTGGCGCGGATCTTCCTCCTTCTCGGGGCCGTGATCGGCACCTTGGGCACCGCCCTGGGCACGGTGACCGGGCTACTGGTGATCCACTATCGGAACCACGTGGCCGATCTGCTCAGCAAGCTGATGGGGGCAGATGTCTTCCCCCCCGAACTGTACCACCTGATGCAGATCCCCGGCCGTCCCATGCCCGGGGATGTGGCCCTGATCGTCGCGCTCTCGATTCTCATTTGCACCCTCGCCTCGCTCATCCCCGCTCTCTATGCCTCGGCGCTCTCCCCCGCCCGAGCTCTGCGGGAGGACAACTAGCCGTGCCCGAATCACCCATCAGCGCCCCCGTGTTCGGACTCCGTGGCGTCAGCCGCACCTTCCGCCTGGAACGCCACCGCATCGAGGTTCTGCGGGGCGTGGATCTCGACATTGCCGAGGGAAGCTGGACGGCCCTGGTGGGCCGCTCTGGGTCGGGGAAGACGACCCTCCTCCAGATCCTCGGGGCTCTGGACCGACCGGATGCCGGGACCGTCTCTTGCCGCGGGCGGCGCTATGACAAGCTCTCCGCTCGGAAGCGCGACCGCATCCGGATGTTAGAGATCGGTTTTGTCTTCCAGTCCTACCACCTATTCCCCGAACTGAACGCCCATGAGAACGTGGTCCTTCCCGCCCTTCGCTGGGGCGTGGATCGCCGGCGAGCCCGAGCGCATGCTACGGAGCTTCTGGCGCGATTTGGCCTGGGTGACCGGCAGCGTCACCGCCCCTATGAACTGTCCGGCGGCGAACAGCAGCGGGTCGCCCTGGCCCGCGCTTTGATGAACGACCCCGACATCATCCTGGCCGACGAGCCCACCGGCAATCTGGACGTGACCGCCGGGGGGGAGATCACCGCCATCCTCCAGGGCCTGCACGCGGACGAGGGCAAGACCATCGTCATGGTCACCCACGATCTGGATCTGGCCCAACTGGCAGACCAAGTCTACGTCATGCGCGAAGGCGGGGCCACGCCCCACGATCCCGCCTGCCCCCTGACCCTCGACGGCTAACCGGAGTGGACGGAGTGGCTGGTGTGCGCTATAGAAACGCCCACCGCAAAGGAGGCCCGACCATGGCTCGACCGAATATCATCCTGCTGTTCTGTGATCAGTTGCGTGGCGATGCGCTCAGCTGCTACGGCAATCCCGTCTGCGACACGCCCAATCTGGACTATCTGGCGACCCGGGGCACCCGCTTCGAGAACGCCTATTCGGCGGTTCCCTCTTGCCTGCCAGCGCGGGCAAATCTGTGGAGCGGCCAGGAACAGTGGCACACGGGCGTGCTTGGCATGGGGCGCGGGCAGGGACCTACGCCCAACGACTTTCCGCACACCCTCGCGGGGGAACTGACCGCCGCCGGCTACCGCACGCACATGGTGGGGAAGGGCCATTTCCATCCGCAACGCGAACTGATGGGATTCCAATCCGAGGAGCTGGACGAATCGGGCCGGACCCTCGTCCACGGTTTCAAGGACGAGTACCGCGCTTGGTTCGACGAGCACGCGCCCAAGGGCATCACGCCCGACGACCACGGCGTGTATTGGAACTCCTGGCATGCCCGGCCATGGCACACCGAGGAATACCTCCATCCCACCGCCTGGACCATGACTCGGGCGCTGGACTTCCTGGACAACCATGATCCCGACCAGCCCTTCTTCCTGAACATCTCCTTCGCCCGCCCCCATTCGCCCTATGTGCCTCCGCAGGTCTACTGGGACCGCTACATCAACGAGGAACTGCCCGCTCCCTACCTCGGCGAATGGGCGGCCATGCACGACGACCCCATCACGGCCCAAGACCCCAACGCCTGGCGGGGGTGCAAGTCCGCGCGAGACATCCAGCGCGCCCGGGCCGGTTACTTCGGCGAGATCTCCTTCATCGACACCCAGATCGGGCGGCTGATCAACCATCTCTCCCGCTTCCACGGCCCCACCTTCAAGAACACGTGGTTTCTCTTCACTGCCGACCACGGCGACATGCAGGGCGACCACAATCTCTGGCGCAAGACCTACGCCTACGAAGGCAGCACCCGGATTCCGTTCCTGGTGATGCCGCCCATGAGCCAGGGACCGGCAGCCCGCAAGGTGGCCGAAGAGGTGGTCGAATTGCGTGATGTCATGCCCACGCTTCTTGGCGCGGCGGGGGTGGACATACCAAACACCGTCGATGGCGAGGATCTGCGCAGCCTGCTTGAGGCCCCGGCGGCGGAGTGGCGCGCTTTCATCCACGGCGAGCACTGCACCTGCTACTCTACCGAACAGGAAATGCACTACGTCACCGACGGCCGCCGCAAGCTCGTCTGGCTGCCGCGCCTCGACTGCACCCAGTTCTTCGATCTCGAAGAGGACCGCAGCGAGGAGCAGGACCTGTTCAGCGATCCCAGCCGCCAGGACGAAGTCACCCTCTGGCAGGGGTACCTGGCCCAGGAGTTGGCGAAACGCGATTGCGGCTGGGCGAAGGATGGGAAGCCCTTCTGCCCCAGCGATGCGCCATTGGTGTCTCCCTATCGGGATCAGCGTTGGCCCGGCAATCCCACGTAGGGTCGCGGCCGGCGCTCAGCGGGCGCGGGCTTGTTGGGTCGCGGTCGGGCCTGGGCGCTTGTCGCGGAACTGGTAGTCGGGCCAGAGCGGGCAGTTGAGGTCCACCCAGCACTTGAGCGCCCGCATCTCGTCCTTGGTCAGCTTCACCTCCTGGTGGCCGTCGGCCAGGGTCTTGAACAGCTTGCTCTTCACGGTCCCGAAGGTGAGGGCCTCGCGTTTCCCATTGCCACCGGAATTGTAGCCCCAGTCCAGGTAGTGGACGAGGCCCTTCCGGATCAGGGTCCGGTAGGAGGCCGGAATGCGGTCCTTGTCCAGCACGCCGGTCAGATCGAGCTTGCGCGGGTGCTTCGGGGTGTGGCAACGGACGCAACTGCGATCCAATACGGGCTGGACGACCTTCTCGTAGGCGAATGGCCCGGCTCCCCAGGG
>JABGQJ010001549.1 GCA_018648945.1 Victivallales bacterium | reverse complement strand
TCCACTGCGACCCGTTCGCGAACGGTTTTGACGGTAGCGGCTTCGGGGCCGTCGATGAATTGACGGAGCAGGCGTTCGTAAAAGGGGCGGTTGTCGGCCACATTGCGCAGGCCCACTTCGACATTGAGGCCGTCGATGGCTTCGAGAAGGGAATCGACGGGTGCAGATGGCGAAACGGCTTCAGGTGAGAGCTCGGGCATCGCAGATTCGACGGGGTTCGGTGCCGTTTCGCGCTTCGGCCGTATCCACCGCAGGAGTTTGCCGAAGAGATCGTCGGGATCGATCGGTTTGGGGATATGGTCGTTCATGCCGGCTTCGATACAGCGCTCCCTATCTCCTTCCATGGCGTTGGCGGTCATGGCGAGAATGGGGAGATCGGCAAACTGCGGATCTTTGCGAATCTCGCGGGTGGCGATCTCGCCGTCCATTTCGGGCATCTGCATGTCCATCAGCACCAAGTCGTAGCTGTTGTCTCTGACCTTCTGCGTGGCAATCTTGCCATCTTCGGCCAGGTCGATGGCAAAACCAGCCTGCGCCAGCAGCTCCATGGCCACCTGCTGATTCAAGAGATTGTCTTCTACGAGCAGAATGCTGGCGCCTCGAATCGGTGCC
>JABGQJ010001548.1 GCA_018648945.1 Victivallales bacterium | reverse complement strand
ACGGAGGTGGGGAAGAAGGCCCAGCAGGTTGCCCAGGGGCTGAAGAAGGCGCTGGAAGGGGCGGACCAGATGGGGGAGGAACGGGGTAGATGGGTGGAGAGGGGGGAAGAGGGGGAGGCCACGAACGGCACGAATCCCACGAAGGGAGGGGAAGGCGATGGATAACCGAAAGACTTGTGTGGGCGGGGTGTTCTCCTTCGCTCTTCCCCTTAGTGAGTTTCGTGGAATTCGTGGCCAAAAGGATTTGACCCTATGAATGACCAGACGACAAGCCCTTCGACCCCTTCGACCCCTTCGACAAGCTCAGGGCCTGCGGCAGGCTCAGGGCCTACGGGCCAAGGCCCTACGGCGGTGGTGGTGAGTACGCTGGAGGTGATCGAGGAGGAGATCCGGGAGATGATCTCCATCGGCTACCGGGCGACGCAACGGATTGCGGTGCTGATCTCGGCGGCGAAGGATTTGCATTTCGAGACGGTGCCGGGGTGGCAGGGCTGGTGCTCCGAGCGGTTCGGCTATGCGAAGAGGACTGCCTATGACTTGGCGAAGGTGGGGGGCTTTCTGCGGCAACTTCTGCCGTCGGCGGCGGCGGTGGTGGGTTGTGCGTCACGTGACG
>JABGQJ010001547.1 GCA_018648945.1 Victivallales bacterium | reverse complement strand
GCACCACCGCCAACTTCTACACCTCCTGCCGGTTGCGCGATCAGTTGCGGCAGTTGATGACAGCGGAACCTCTCGATGCAGTGGAAGTGCGTCCCCTATACGAGCAGTGGCGCCAGACCCTCCTCGACGAGCGCGCCAACGCCCGCGCCGCCCTGCCGGTGGCTCGGGAAGACGTCCGCCTCGATTTCTACTACGGCAGCGACCACACCTTTCCGCATCTTGCAGAAATGCTGGAGGCCAAGTTGGAATTGCTAGAAAGAGAATTGAACGAAGTCCTTCCCGAAACAGCGAGGAGGTGCGGCCTGTGACCCTGCGCGAGCGCATCCTTTCCGTATACCGGGGCGACACGCCCGATGTCGTCCCATACATGCTCGATCTGTCCCACTGGTTCTACTGGAAACACCACCTGCCCTGGGATCTGAGCATCCCCTACGACCAACCCGAATACGCGTTGATCGACTATCATCGGCAGGTCGGCGCCGGTTTCTACATGCCCAATATGGGCGCTTTCTACACCACCAGCTTCCCCGATGATATCGAGGCGATCGTCGAAAAACGACAGCGGAACGGCGTCCCCGAGATTGTCTGGCGTTTCACCACCCCTCTGGGGAGC
>JABGQJ010001546.1 GCA_018648945.1 Victivallales bacterium | reverse complement strand
GCGACGGACTCCACCATTGCCTGGAAACGCTACCTCAAGCCCCAGGCCGACGTGACGGCTGCACGGTCCTTCCTACGGCAGGAATTGGTGGACGCCGCCTGGGGGTATCGCAAGGCCGTGCCCGACTCTCTGGAGCACATCGACGTCTGCTTCGGCACCTTCTCCGCACCCAACGAGTTCCTCAACACAAACCCGGGCGTCGATTACCGCACGTACCTGGAGATGCAGTTCCGGCTGGTGGCCAACGATCCGGCCTTCTGGGGGACCTACGGGCTCATGTCCTACCTGGCCAGCTACAGCGACGAAGAAACGGTCCGCTGGGTGGCCGCCCTGATGCGGCACTATGGCATCGAAGGGCGCACGGAGCTTCTCTCGAACGATCCCCACGACCTGCCCCACATGGTCAACGGCGATTTTGCCGAGGGCACGCAGGGCTGGACTATCGAACCGGCGGCCACCGGCAGCATTCGCACCGGCCGGAAGGACAAGTTCGGCTGGTTACAGGGGCGGTACCCGCCCACCCCCGAAGGGGACACCGTGCTGGTGCTGAAACGCAGTGGGAAGAAACCCAACGTCTTCAGCCAGGAGATCAAGGCTCTCACGCCCGGCCGCC
>JABGQJ010001545.1 GCA_018648945.1 Victivallales bacterium | reverse complement strand
GGACCTCCTGATGGAAGGGCCGATACTGAGTCGTGTCTCCTCGTCGGTTGTTGAGCCGCCCCCGGAACCGGAACGTGCTCCCCTCCAACTCAATCCACGTCTCGAAGGTGCACTGCCCCGGATCGTTGTCCATTGGCCAGAGCATGGGGACGCTTCTGACGTAAAGCGCAGTGCCCGTGTTGCGGCTCTCCAGAACTCGTGAGCCGTTGCCGAAACTGTCACCGGACTGAATGGGATTCCAGGGGAAGCCTCCCCAATGCTTCGCCTTCCGCTTGCCCTCGCGCTGGTAGTTGTGGGGGCCTGAGTAGAACGACATCTGGATCTGTCGCCCCCAGTCATGGCTGTTGATCAGATTCCCGCTGCGCTCGACATGAGACACGTGAGTAACGGCCCCGCCGATGGAGAGATCCACCCCGACTCGAATCGTGCCGTTCTCGATGAAACTCATCGACGTCTCTTTCGCCATCCCCGAACTCCCTCCTGTGAGGAAGCCCCCAAAAGCCGCCAGCAGAGCTCCTGTCATGATTTGTCCACGCATAGCACTCCCCGAACAGGCTGCTCACGCCGCCCTCCTGGCGGGGAGACGGGTAAGAATGCAGTCTCAGCGATCCTCAA
>JABGQJ010001544.1 GCA_018648945.1 Victivallales bacterium | reverse complement strand
ATGCCCACGCGGAGCAAAGTGCGCAGGTTGGGTTTCATGGGCGTGTAGGTGAACATCTCCGGGAAGGAGGAGAGCTCTTTGCCGTCGAGCTTCACCGAGAGCGATCGGTCGGTGTTCGTGCCGTCGGCCACGGCCACCACGCGGTTGCCGGTAAAGGGCAAGGTGAGGACGCCGTCCTCCTCCACTTCGAGGGTCCTCACCGGCACGCGGCTCACGTTCCTGGGGAAGCGACCTTCGCCGAACGTGGTGGTGCGCACGAGTTCCCGCCCGATCATCTCCGCGAGTAGCCTGTTGCCCTTCTCGTTCAGATGGATGACGTCCTTCAGGTAGGTCTTCGGATCTTCGCCAGTCCTCGCGAGATGGGCCTTCCACATCTTCCGCACGTCGATCAGCATGCAGTCGTGCTTCTCCGCGATCCGCCGGAAGCCGTCACTGCGGCGGTCATCGTCCCAGCCGAGAACCGGGTGCTCCTCCGTCCATTTCTTTGCGCCCTCGCCCGAGACCCGTACGTGCGGGGTCCAGATGACGATATCGGCCGTGGTTTCCTCGCGGAGCCGCCGGATCATCTCGTCGACGTACTCAAGCTTGCCGTAGTCGTGGAAGATCACCAGGTCC
>JABGQJ010001543.1 GCA_018648945.1 Victivallales bacterium | reverse complement strand
CTTCGGCGGGCTCGTGCTGGATGTCTTCGAGGTCTCCTCGGACCAGGAACACACCTACGACTACCTCTACCACAACTTCGGCGAGCTTCAGCCGGGGCTTGACAGCACGCCTCGCAAGGAACCCCTTGCCACCAAGTGGGGCTACCAGCACCTGACGGACATCCGCTCCGCCAAGGCCAGCGACGACTGGTCCGCGACCTTCGCTCAGAAGAACGCCAACGTCCGCCTGCTCGTGCTCGGCCAGCCCGAGACCGAGCTCTTCTTCGGCATGGGCATGGCCAACAACCCGCCGAAGCCCTGCCCCATGACCGTCGTCCGCCGCCGGGGCAAGACCACCCGTTTCGTGGCCCTCATCGAGCCCTACCGCGACCAGCCAACCGTCACCGGCTTCCGGCAGATGAAGACTGCGGATGGGGCGCTCGCCTTCGAGATCCTGCGGGGCAAGACGCGCGACCGGATCCTCCTCGCCGACCAGGCGACACAACGGACCTTCGGGGGCATTGAGACGGACGCCCGCGCCGTTCTCGTACAGGACACCCGCCCCTAGAGAGCGGTTGACGGGCATACCCGACCGGCTTACAGTCGAACATCACTGTTTGGAAGTCTCTGAGGTCAT
>JABGQJ010001542.1 GCA_018648945.1 Victivallales bacterium | reverse complement strand
CAGTACGGGGATCAGCTCGTCGAGGTACTCCTTCTGACAGCGGATGGCGTCGGGGTCGCGGTAACGGCCTGCCGGGCTCGCGAGGATGTCCTTGCGCACGAGAAAACGGGCCCGGTGGTCAGGCAGATTCGCCAAGTCGTCCGGGGTGTAGTGGGGCAGAGCGATTGTATCGATGATGTCGGCGTTGCAGTAGGGCGGTTTGCCGTAATCTTCGAACAGGGCGACATCGAACCGAATGTCTCGCTCCCGCGCCAGATCGAACAGATGAAGAGTTGCCTGCAACTGCACGGGGTCAACTCGCCCGACGATGTCCATGTTGCGCAACATGAGGCGAAGCGTGGTCACGCCATGCTTCCGGCACAGGTCGAGGTAGTCGTTCACTTTGCTTTCGACATCTTCCGGCCATGGGTGCCCGTGCGGGTATGGCTTGGTATTGCAGGGGAAAAGGTCGACGGAACGGGAGAGCCTTCCTTCCGCATCCGGCAGTCCTGATGGCCAATTGGCGTAGAAACCGCCGAGCGGCAGAAAGGAGGTCCCGTCGATCGTCAGGTAGCCATTCCGTGAGATAGCGACGGCGCTCTTTCGGAAGCCGATCGTGCGAACTGTGCACGTTCCC
>JABGQJ010001541.1 GCA_018648945.1 Victivallales bacterium | reverse complement strand
CACTGAGTGCGGTTGTGAATAGTGCAACGGCCGATGAGAACACCCATGAAGATCACGCCAGGAATCCTGATGGCATCCGCAATACTGATCTGCGGTTGCACCGTGAAGGACAGGAACGAAACGTTCGAGGGAGCGACTGTGCCGAGTTCCTCGCTTGCGCGGAAGAAAGCCGATACACTCCCGGGATTCGGTGATGCGGTTGGGGCGATCGTTGGACGCCTTGTCGCCGCACACGACGCCCAACTGCCCGGGAATGTGGGAGGGGCACCGTGTGCCGCGATCCATCGTTGGACAGCGGAGACAGCTGGCAGCGTGCGCATCGTCGGCAGTATTCGCAAGCTCTCCCCGGGAACCGAGGCCGAGTTCCACGTCCTTGTCGACGGCAAGGAGATCTGGCAACGCAAACTCGAAACCGGGGATCTGCTTCGGCACGGGGTCGACATCGTCGCGTACGATCTGGCTGACGGAGGGGCGGTGGATCTCGTAGTGACGACGGAAGCGGAGCCTGTTCAGATCGCCGTGGCACTCCAGTTCGTCCCGGAGCCATTCGTTTCGCGCTGGCGTCCAGGTCTGCCCACGGGATATCCGACATGGACCGAAAAAAAACGAGTGGCCT
>JABGQJ010001540.1 GCA_018648945.1 Victivallales bacterium | reverse complement strand
CATCCACTTCCGCAATCTTCGTTTCCGTGACCTGAGATAGGCCGAACGAGTGGGCAATGCCATCCGGCTTGCACAACGAGGGATGAGAGAATGGAAGACACCGAGCAGAAGCAGACGGAAAGGAAGCCCTGGAAGCCGTGGGTGAAGACAGGGATCGTGGGGGCCGTGCTCTTCCCTTTCCTTTTCGTCAGCTTGGGAATCCTGGAGCTGGTTCTCCCCGAGCCATCTCCTCTCGAGAGGGTTCTCGATATGGCCCTGACTATCGTAGTGTCCCCCTTCCTGCACTTCTCTGGCCTGTCAGGCAGTAGCTCTGCGGCGTATGCACATCTCTCTCGCTATCTCCTCGGCCTGGTTCTGTACCTGGCAGCACTTGGCTTTGGCATCGGCGCGGGAATCTGTAGATTGGGGAGGGCAAGAGAAGAAACCAAGGAGGAGGATTCGGCAGGAGGGGGCCCCACTTGAACGCCCTGGAGCCCAAGGCCCCAGCGGGTGTCGGACTATGGCTGGGGTGGGTATGGCCAGGCTGAATCCGGCAGGAACGACCGCAGCCATCGCAGGGATGGCGATGGTGCCCTACAGCCGGGGATCGACGGGTTCGCTTTCCATGGCGAGGACGC
>JABGQJ010000154.1 GCA_018648945.1 Victivallales bacterium | reverse complement strand
TGCACATCGAGGAGTACGAGGTCGAGATCCGCGAGACGAAGCTTGGCAAGGAAGAGTTCACGCGAGACATCCCGAACGTCGGCGAGAAGTCGCTTGGCGCTCTGGACGACAGCGGCATCGTCCGCGTCGGCACGTTCGTGGCGGCGTTCGAGCAGGGGATACCAGCCACGGGCATCGCAGTTGGTGCCCCAGCTGAGTAGGTGGCGCATGCGCGTGGCGGGGGTGCTGGTTGCGCTCAGCGCGTCGTCCAGTTCGGGGTAAGTGCGCGGCGCTTCCACATCCCAGGCAGAGTGGGGCCGCAGGTTGTCGGCAAAGGGAACGGCCACCTTGCCGGCAGGATCGAGGATGGTGGCGGCCCGGCGGGCCGCCATGGCGGCGAGGGTCCGCTCGTGCAATGCCATGCTGAGATGGTCGCTGCACCACCGGCTCAGACTGGGGGAGGTGTCCGGATCTTCCTTCTTGTTGGTGCCGGGGGTGGGGCTCTTCTCAGTGTGGACGCCGACGGCCTCCAGATACTCGCTGATGAAGCACCAGCGGGTGTCGCAGTCGCATTCGGTGCGGAGCCACTGCTCCAGTTGGTGCAATCCGGAGAGGGCGTTGGGGAACTCCATATCGCAGTGAATGGTGATGAGCGCGTCCTGTGGGATGCTCTCAGGGTTCTCCCGGAGTTGGTTGCGCCGGGCATGTTCGACCATGGGTACTCCGACGCAGCGGGTGCCGTCCAAGCCGCGCAGCCAGCAGGGGTGGAGGTCGTTGCCGAAGTCCCAATCGTGGAAGATGGTCCAGCCCACCCCCACCCGGTCGATCATGTAGGGGACCGCAGGCGTGTAGGCGATTTCCTGGAGAAAGAAGCCCTCCAGTTCTGCCCCCAGTTCGCGCCGCGCGAATTCGCAGCCGAGCTCGGCGGCATCGAGCACGCTCATGCCGTCCATGCATTGGGTGAGAGGCTCGCTGAAGAAGGTCCCCATGAAACGCACTTGGTCCCGGGCGTGCAGTGCCTGGGCCAATTCGAGCACGTCGGGAGCGCATTGCTTGAGCGAGAGCAAGGTCTGGGTGGGAAGCTGCATGTGGGACTTCAGCTCGGGGCGTTCCCACAAGTAGTTGAGGTAGAGCCGGTAGAACTGCGGGAACTTCTCCCAGATGACGGACCGCACGGACCGGTCGTAGTTCATGTTGGGATGGGTGCAGATGGCGAACCAGACTCGTTTCTTCGACATGGTCGTTCCTCGCTGCCGGGGGATGGGGGGAGATGCAGCTACCGTAGCGGGAGATTGGGCATGGTCCAGCCAGAACTAGAGAAGCCCAAGTGCCCTGCCATATAGCTGGGATTGGCAGAGGCGAAGTGGTTGCGGGGGCTGGCAACCTGGCGGGCTCGGAATATGGTGCGTGACCGTATGCGACATTGAGTGCGCCACATGTCCGAGGTAATGGATGGCTTCCGGCTTCCGAGAAACGAGCGGCTACTTTCCCAGTCCCGACGGGGATCTCTATGGGACGCTTTTCTGCCCTGATGAGGCGGCGACCGGGACGGCTGCCGTCTTGATCGATCCCTTCGGCGAGGAGAAGAAGTGCGCCTACCGCCTTCTGGTGCGCTTGGCGCGGGCTCTGGCCGGGGTCGGCGTGGCGACCTTGCGGTTCGATCTGGCGGGCACGGGCGATAGCCCAGGGGAGCATGCCGAGATGGACTACGCCCGGTGGGCCGCCGGCGTGCAAGCGGCTGCCGAGTTTGCGCTGCAGCTTGACGGGATTGAGACGTGGTGCCCAATCGGGGCTCGGTTTGGCGCGTTGCCTGCCCTGAGTGCGGCGAGCGCTTCGCCGCCTCGTGCCGTGGTCCTGCTGGAACCTATTCTGAGCGGAGCTGAATTCTTGCGCGATCTGGAACGTCGTCAAGGTATCAAGGACATGATGTCTGGCCAGCGCCGCACGGGCGGCCCGGATGCCGCAGCCCGATGGCAGGCTGGCGAAACCATCGATTTCGGTGGCTTCCCAGTGAGTCCGGGGTTGGCCACGCAACTGGCGGACATCGATGTCTGTGAGTCGTTGAAGGGTCAGGCCCCCGGGTGCGCTCTGCAGGTCGCACGGGTCTCCGGCTCGAAGAAGCTGCCCCCCGCGTGGCAACCGCTTGTCGGGGCTGCCGAGGGCAGGGATGTGGGCGAGGTGGTGGTGGTGCAGGACAAGCCCTTCTGGGGGCAGTTGGAATACTATGAATCGGATGCCGTGATCGATGTGGTGCTGCCGTTCCTGACGCGGGCACTGCAATTGTCGACGGCACAGCCTGAGGAATCGGTCTCTTGAACTTACTCTCCCTGCGACGTGTCTGTGTTCTCCTCTGCCTCCTTTTTGCGATGGCGGTTTCTGCCGGCGACTCGGTCCGGCCCGGCCTCGATGGGTTGGATTGGGCCGGCCCGGAGGGCATGACTCCTGCGGAGGCGGCCTTGGTCAACGCCTTGGCGGAGCCGCTGATTGCGGGCAAGAACTGCGAGGCAGCATTGCAGGCCTGGTTCGACGGTCGCCTGGCGGACAGCAAGCAGGATGCCGCCGGAGCGATGAAGCATTGGCAGCGGGGCCTGAAGCTTGTGGCCAACCTGAAGCCATTGGCCAAGGCCAAGTGGGCACCGGTGCCCGACGGCACGTTCAAGATGTTGGGACAGTTCCGGCACCCCGAGATCACCAAGGCCGAGCTCTGGATCGTGCAGTGGTTGGTCGGGGATCTGAAGCAGTATGGGGTGGTGCTGGTTCCCGCCAATCGCAAGCCAACCCAGAAGTTCCCTATCCTGCTGTATACGCACGGGGCGGCGTACGGCGTCCCCATCTACGCCTTGCCGTGGCTCGCGAACATGGCCGGCGAGGGCTACGTGATTGTGGGGCCAGCCTTCCGCGGCGAGGATCTGTTCGCCAGTCAGTACGTGCCTCGCGAACTGGCGTACCGTTGCGAGGGCGAGATCGAGAATCTGGATGGTGAAGTGGATGATGCATTGGCGGCTGTTTCGGCGGCCCGCAAGCTGCCCTATGCGAAGGGCGGCAAGTTCGCCGTGATCGGTCACAGCTTCGGCTCCGGCATCGGCATGTTGGCGGCGGCGCGGCATCCCGACACGGCATGTCTGATCAGCTACGACGCGTGGCTCACGAACCCGTTCCGGTTCTACTCGGACCGCATGCGGCGCGGGGCCAACAACTGGCTGAGCTGGGCTGACTTCTGCAACCAACCTGTGAAGGACCAACTGGCGGGACTGATGAAGCGGAGCATCGTGCACAATGCCGATAAACTCCACTGTCCGGTCCAGATGTTCATCGGCGGGGCCTACGAGGGCAGCGTGTTCCACCAGAGCCACGACGATCTCATCGCCCAACTGAAGAAGCACAAGAAGCCCCACACCTATGAGGTCGTTCCCAATGGCGGGCACAACTTCGTGTTGTACTACGAGGACAAACCGGCCAAGTACGCCTATCCCAAACACATGGCGTTCCTGAAGAAGCATCTGCCACCAGTGAAGCCCACCGGGAGATTCCCGAAGGCGCCGCCGCTTCGCCAGCCACCACCGGCGCAGCCATAGGGAAGCAACGATGACTGCTGGACTGAAGCGCGAGACACAGCCTGAGGAATCGGTCTCTTGAGCCCATTCTCTCTACGACGTGTCTGCGTCCTTTTCTGCCTCCTCTTTGCGGTGGCGCTCTCCGCCGGTGATTCGGTTCGGGCTGGCCTCGAGGGGCTGGATTGGGCCAGACCGGAGAGCATGACTCCTGCGGAGGCGGCCTTGGTCGAGGCCTTGGCGGAGCCTCTGATTGCCGGCAAGAACTGCGAGGCAGCATTGCAGGCTTGGTTCGACGGTCGCCTGGCGGACAGCAAACAGGATGCTGCCGGGGCGGCGAAGCACTGGCGGCGGGGATTGAAGCTCGTGAAGGGCCTGAAGCCGCTGGCCAAGGCCAAGTGGGCGCCCGTCCCGAAAGGCAAGTTCAAGCTCGTGTTGCGACAACCTCTGTCGGCGACCACCGAGATACGGGTCGTGTCGTGGGATGTGGACAAGCTGAAGCAATACGGCGTGGTCATCTTGCCATCCAATCGCAAGCCGGGGCAGAAGTTCCCTCTGATCCTCTACATGCACGGGGCGGCCTCCGGCGTGCCCGTGTATGCTCTGCCGTGGCTCGCGCAGATGGCGGACCAGGGGTATGTGATTGTCGGTCCCGCGCTGCGGGGGGAGGATCTCTTTGCGGCGCAGACGAGATTGCGTCCGGAACTGGAGAAGCATTGCGAAGGGGAGATCGAGAACCTGGATGGCGAAGTGAACGACGCCCTTTCAGCGGTGTCGGCGGCCCGCAAACTGTCGTTCGTGAAGGGCGGGAAGTTCGCCGTGATCGGTCACAGTTTCGGCTCGGGCGTGGGCATGCTGGCCGCGGCGCGGCATCCCGACACAGCGTGCGTGATCAGCTACGACGCGTGGCTCACCAACCCCTTCCGGTTCTACTCGGACCGCATGCGGCGCGAGGCCAACAACTGGCTTAGTTGGGCAGACTTCTGCGACCAGCCCGTCAAGGACCAGTTGGCGGGGCTGATGAAGCGGAGCATTGTGCACAATGCGGACAAGCTCCATTGTCCGGTCCAGATGTTCATCGGTGGGGCCTACGAGGGCAGCGTGTTCCACCAGAGCCACGATGATCTCATCGCGCAACTGAAGAAGCACAAGAAGACCTACACCTACGAGGTCGTTCCCGGCGGTGGGCATAACTTCGTCCTCTGGTTTACCGAGAAGCCAGCCAAGTACGCCTATGCCAAGCACATGGCGTTCCTGAAGAAGCACGTGCCGCCGGTGAAGCCAACCGGGAAGGCACCGAAACTGCCGCCCGTTCGCCGGCCACCACGGGCGCAGCCATAGGAAAGCCATTATGACTGCTGGACTGAAGCGCGAGACGCTGATCCCAGGGGTGGGGCGGGAAGAAGCCGTTTCCTTCCCAGTGCAGGGCGATTGCGTGCATGGTGTCCTGTCCTCGCCCGCAGACGGAGGCAAGTCGGTGGGCATCGTTTTCGTCCATGGCTGGAGCGGCAACCGTGCGGGGCCGCACGGCCTGCTGACCGGCCTGGCCCGGCACTTCGCGGCGCTGGGATATCCATCGCTGCGGTTCGACTTCCGGGGGCGCGGGGAGAGCGAGGGCGAAGGGCTGGAAGCGAGTCTGCCGAGCATGGCCGAGGATCTGGTGGGGGCGACCGCATCGTTCCGCGAGGCGACCGGGCTGGACCGGGTGGTCTACTTCGGGCTCTGTTCCGGCGGCAACGTGACCATTGGCACCTTGCCCAGTCTGCCAGCTGCCGGGCTGATTCTGCTTTCGGTCTACCCGTTCTCGGATGGCGATGCCTTTGGTCGTGACGTGCATCGAACGTTCCACTACTTGAAGGTCTATTGGCACAAAGCTACCCGCGGCGATACCTGGCGGCGACTGTTCCGGGGGGACGTGAGTGTGAAAGGCGTCTGCAATGTGCTCTTCGGACACTTCCTGAACCGGGGCCGCAACCGCAAGAAGGAGGGGGAGCAGGAGCAAGAGGAGAAGCCAGCATCTTCGGGACGCGGGGCGGGCAAGACTGCCAAAGCCGCCGCCACCGAGAGCCGTACGCAGGGCGGCGAGGCACCCAAGAAGCACTTGGCCAAGTTGCGTGCCGATCTGCCGGTGCTGATGGTGTATGGCACAAGCGATCCGGATGCCCCGGCGGCGAGAACCTACTTTGGGGACTACGTTAGCGAACACGGGCTGCCCGTCGACATGGTCGAGATTCCCGGTGCCAACCACAACTTCTCGTCCGCCGACTGGAAGCGGCAGGTCAGTGAACTGGCAGATTCGTTCCTGACTCGCCTCGCCTGAACCACCCATGAATCATCCACTGCAACTCTCTAGTCGCGCGCGCTCCCGGTCTCCCTGGGTGGGGAATTCCCCTGTGCTATAGGCTCGAACGATATGTGTCACAACAACTAGGCTGAGGACGGACCCCCGTTCTGGAGCCGACGAGGAAGATGATGCGATCCCACTACCTACTCGCGATCTGTCTGTTGGGGGGCGTGACCATGGCGGCACCACGACCGGTTCAGCTGAAGAACGGTTCTTTCGAAGAATGGGTCAAGGGGGCGAAGACGCCAGCTGGCTGGGGACTGTATGCAGGCGGTGGTGATCCGCAGTCACTGACGGCTGCGCGTCCGGCCTTTGGCGAGGGGCAAGCCCTGCTCTTGCAGGATGGCGATCCGGCCAAGGAGATCGGCATCTTCCAGGACTTTCCCGTGAAGCCGAACGAGACCTACGCAGTGCGGGTACGAGTCGCGGCTCTGGCCAAGCAAGAGCCCCCGAGCAATGTCTTTCTCCAGTTCCGCTTCTTTCCCTCCAACAAGTTCAGCCAGATTGACCTGGGCACGGACCGGACCGACCGCTTCGAGGATCTGGCCGTCTATGGCAAGACCCCGGAGGGCACCAAGTCCGCCCGCATCTACCTCTACACGCATGTGGGGCCGGGGACGACGATTCTGCTGGACGATGTGCGAGTCGAGGCCGGAGTTGAGATTCCCAAGGGACCTCCGGGCGTGCCGGAGATGGTGGCTCCGCAATACGAGGCGCTGAAGGATCTTCATCTGGCGACGCCGGTAGTTGCCGGTGGCGAGGCCCAGGCCGTGATCGTGGCGCCCGCACGCTATGCGGCGACGGCGGCCAGGCTGCGACAAGCGGTGAAGACCGCCACTGGGGTGGATCTACCGGTGGTGCAGGATCTTGAACTGCCATTGCCGAAACACGCGATCCTGCTCGGCAATCGCTCCACGAACCCTGTGCTGGGGAAGCTCTACGATCTGTACTACACCTTGCTCGACCTGAAGTACCCCGGCGTGGGCGGCTATGCGCTGCATTCGCTCCACAACCCCTATGGCGATGGCAGGAATGCCATTCTGGTTGGCGGCAGCGACGATCCAGGCGTGGCGCTGGCGATGGCCCAACTGGTTGCCAAGGTGCAGGAAGTGGGCAAGAAGGGCGAACTGACGCTCGGGCACCTGCTCGACGTGCAGCTCGGCAAGGGACTGACTGTTCCCGACGAGATCGAGAAGGTTGAGACCTGGGAGGCATCCGACGGCTATGGTTCGGTGGGCTACTTCGGCTGGTGCACGATTAGCAAGCGCATGGCGCTGTACTACATGACTGGCGACCCCAAGCATGCCCGGGAAGTCATCCGGCTTGCCTTCCCCGACGCCAAGGCCAAGGCGGACATCTCCCGCATCGACGGTGAGCGGGTCGAGAACAAGGACGATCCCCTGGCCGGCGCCTATCACTACAACCAGCACATGATGGTCCTCTACTGGGATCTGATCGAGGAGAGCCCCGTGTTCACCGATGCCGAGCGTTTGCGGGTGACGAACGGCCTCGCACGGCAGTTGGACCACCAGGACTACGCGCGCAGGGGCACCTTCATGCTGCGCAAGCCAGCCCATGCGGTGAGTTCACGCCACGGTCAATGGGCGGCGGTCAGCCTCTATTGCCTGGGCCGGTACTTCCAGCGGGACTACCCCCATCCCACCTGGGAGCACACCTTCCGGGCGGCCAATTTCGCCTTCCGTTCCCTGCATCGTCACGAGTGGGTGTCGGGGGAGAACGACAACCTTTACTGGTACAGCACCGGCATTGCACCGATCTTCACCTACCTCACTCTTAGCGGTGATCGGAAGCCGTTGGAAAATGGGGTGATCGGCGCCCTTCTGCGAGGTCAGGAGGCCCTGCTCAGCGGGCATCGTGGGGACCGGCAGATCAGCTATGCCTCCCTCGGTTTCCTGCACAAGGCGGCTCATGTTACCGGCGACGGGCGCTGGGTCCACTACCGTCAGGATCGCACGCGATTGAACACCAATATCTTCCGGGTTGGGCAGTCGTTCTGGCCCAGTGAAGAGCTGCCTCCGAAACTGCCCGAGGATCTGGCGGGGAAGTGGTCGATTCAGGGCCTGCCTGCACCGTTCTGGGCAACGCGCCGGAGTGGCATTCCGCCTGAGCAGTCCTTCTGTTTTGGCAGTTTCCGCGACCGGGTGGACAGCACGGGTGACTTCATTCTCCTGGATGGTCTCAATGGGGCGTCGCGCAATCCCTACCACACCTTCGACATTCTCGACCTGCGCATCGCTGGCGCGACGTTGCTGCGTGGCTACCACAACCAAGTGTTGCCCAAGGCCGACGGCATGGTGGAACCCAGCGTGGCCATGGATGCCGGGCTGGTGACTCGCGATGTGGTTGGTGGCGCGGTGTACGCGCAGGGACAGGTCCCGCGCGCGGCGTTCTGCGACTGGCGACGGCATCTGCTCCAGCGCCTCGGGCGCTATGCCTTGGTGGTGGACGAACTGACCTTCCGGCAGGACAGCCAGAACATGACCGTGGACACCGTTTGGCAACCCGTCTCCGGGCGCTACCGGGCGAACCTGGACAGCGTGGTCTACGGCCGTGGCGGGGCAGCTCCGGCGGGCTGGCTCTCGTTCTCGGCCATGGAAACCGAGTGGAAGGGCGGCGGCAGCGACGAGGCCAACCTCGTCCGCCCGCTCTCCTCCATCAGCATCATTCTCTTGCGCGCGGCTGCGCCGGGACCATGGATGAGTACGGAGATCAAGCTGGAGGAAGAGGTCACCGGCGAACTGTTCCTGGACGTTCTGAAGTACCGGGACCGGGGGGCGATTTCGGTCTCCCTGGATGGTGAAGTGTTGGCCAAGGAGCTGGACTTGCACGCTGGCGCCGCCATTTCTGCTCGTCTGCCGCTGGGTCGTCGGACGTTGCGTGCGGGGACGCATGTGTTGCGCATCGAGGCCGTGGCCCACACCGGCTATGCTGAACGCTGCTACGCTGGCATCGCAGCCCTGCGGATCAAGCCCGACAATGTGACAACCACTCCAGTCACTGATGTCTTCAAGCTCTCCTGGTCGGACGTCACCGATGTGCAACAGCAGGGCGGCGCCATCACCAGCCAGTGGAATGGCCCGGTTCAGAAGGACGGCAAGGGCATCTTCTTCAGTCTGCTGGCGACCGGGCCCTCGGATACGGGCGACGCGTGTGTGCGCCTGGATGACCGTCGCGCCTTCCTACAGCTTCCTGAGCCGGCCGTGGCCAGCTTGGCGACCGACACTGCCAATCTACTGGTGGTCGCCACCACCCATCTTGCGGCTCGTGATTTGCGCGAATACAGGCCCGAGGGCGCAACCGCGCCACTGCTCACGGCCAGCGTACCGGTGGCGGCGGATTGGGATTTCATCACTGGTCAACTCAGTCTGCAAGCACAAGAAGCGGGCAGAGCGGTCGCCGCTGGCACGGCTGTCGAGCTGAAAGCGGGCGAGGCGAAGACACTGCGGGTGCCGGTGCCCAAGGAGAGCCTGGCCCTGATTCAGCGTTCCCTGGCCAATGCCGAACTGACCGCTGGGAAGCTCCGGAAAGCGGCCCGGCAGCAACAGCAGCAGAGCGGCGGGCTCCCGAAGGGGCTAGCCAAACTGCCCGGTATCCCGTTGCTCGCGGGCAAGTCCGGGGTGACCGACATGGTCCAGATCCCGACTCCGCAGGGCGCCTGGCTCGGCATCGCGTCCGGCAAGTCGCTGACGCTGCTCGGCCCCGATGGCAAGCAGCAGCACTCGCTGACGACCACGGGAGCCATCCGGACGCTCCACTGGTGGCCGGAGACCAAGCTCTTGCTGGTCGGTTGCCGGGATGAGAAACTGCTGGCCTATGAACTCAGTGGCACGCTCAAGTGGACCTATGTCTCGGTGATGGACCCGGCGGTGTTCCGGGCGGCCAAGACCTACTGGTTCAAGACTGCACCGGGCCACGAGGGTATCCATGGGGTCCACACGGGCGTCTTCGACGGCGGGAAGTCCCGTTGTTTCGTAGGCAGTGCCTGCACCTTGGAAATCCTCGATGATGGCGGCAAGCTGGTCAAGCGTCTACCCGTGTTCTGGGGCCCCGGCAAACAATTCGAGATGATGCCGCGCGCCGATGGGGCGAATGACCTGCTGATCGCGCGTTGGCCCAACGGTACCGACTCGCTCAGCGTGCTCAGACCGGACAAATCCGGCGTTGCTCGCGGCTTCTACGGGGTGCCGAAGGGGCACACCATGGTCGGTGGCTGGTCTGCGCAGAACCGGGTCCGGCTGCTGGTTCAGGACGTGGATGGCGACGGCGAGCCAGAGCTGGTCAGTGCCACCAACGGACGCTGGAACCGGGTCACCGTTTTCGGCGGCAACGGCACTGCTCGGCACAACGCGCAGTTCGGTCCAGGGGGGGGCAGCCAGTTCCGCCAGTACATCCGTGACCTGGCCGCAGGCGATCTGAACGGCGACGGCAAGGCCGAGATTCTCGTGGCCGAATGGGGTGGCTTGGTGGTTGCGCTGGACAACCAATGCCAGCGACTCTGGAGCTACCGCTGCCCGTCGCCACCCCGCTCGCTATGTCTGGTTGGCACGCGCATCCTGGTCGGTTGCGACGATGGCACGCTGGTGACGCTGAGTGGCGAGGGGGAACCGACCGCCCGGACCAAAGTCAAAGGCCGGGTGACACACCTGGTCCCCCTAGCTGATGGGCGCGTCGTGGCCGGCACGAGCCAGGGCGCGGTGGTCTCCGTTTCCATGCAGCCGTAAGCCTTCTTTCTGTCAAGGACAATCGCCATGCGCCAACGTCTCTTCTCTGCTGGTCTTTTCTGCCTGTGTGTCGCTCTTGCCTCGGCCGCCGTTCCGGGAACCTTTGGCACTGGTCCGGAGGGGATGCGCCTGGCTCGCCACTTGGGGGCGAGAAGTGCAACCATCGTTCAGGACCCGAAGGCACCGGGCGGAAAGGCGGTCCGACAGACCGCGGACAATACGAGCTGGTCCATTCAGTGGGTTTTGCCGGGGCGCGAACTGCGCCCTGGGCGGCGCTACCAGGTCCGTTTGCTGGTGCGGGTCGACCGTACGGGCGACGCGGGGAACTGCTTGGGAGCAGGGGTCTACCGCCCGAGCAGGAAGACCTACCCAAGCGGCACCCACGGGGTCGCTGCCAAACGGGTTCCGAGGGATCGGTATGAATGGCTGACGGTGGGCGAGTGCGAGCCGGTCATGGGCGACTTCGTCTATGTGGCCCCGGCCGTGAATCCGGAGGTGACGGCCATCTACACTGCGCGCATCGAGCTCGTCCCCGTTCGTGCAGACCGCGCGGTTGCAGCGGCTGGTGGTTGGCGCAATGCGCTTCGACCCAAGGGAAAAGCAAGCAAGCTCCTGACGTTGGCCAAGGATGGTCGCACGGACTACGTGATTGTTCATCCTGCCAAGCCCGCTCCGCAGGAGATGCGGGCGGCCCAGTTGCTTTCCGTGTGGCTGGACGACCTGACGGGCGCCTCTTTCCGGGTTGTGGCGGATTCGACCCCCGCCCGGGCTCGCGAGATCTGTGTTGGCCTGGTCCATCGCGAGGCGGTTCTGGCTGCGGCCAAGTCAACGGGCGGAGTGGCTGATGAGGGCTACTCCATCTCCGTGGTGGACGAGCGGATCGTCCTGCTTGGTGGTCGGACCCGAGGACCGCTCTATGCCGCCCTAGCCCTGCTGGAAGAGGATCTCGGCTGCCGCTGGTATACCCGCTCCGGGGCCAATCGCGTCCCATATCAGAGCACGCTGAAGACGGGCATTGTCCCCCGCCACATGAACCCTGTGTTCGGCCTTCGCGACCCCTACTATCACGACGCCTTCGAGGCCAACTGGTCGCTGATGAACCGCACCAACACGCCGAATGCGAGGGTGCCCGAGGCCCTGGGGGGACGGCTGGACTATGTGCCTGGGTGGTTCGTGCATACGTTTGGCAGACTGGTGCCGGAGAAGGAGTATTTCGCCGACCACCCCGAGTATTTCCTGCTCAACAGCAAGGGGCGGCGCAGTGCCCAGAACCTGTGCCCCACTCATCCCGAGGTGATACGCCTGGCCACGGAATGCGTCTTGGAGGCACTGAAGAAGAACCCGGATGCAGAGCTGATCAGCATCTCCAAGAACGACATCCGCGGGGTCTGCCAGTGCGCGCGTTGCCGGGCTCTCAACGAGCGGGAAGGCTCCGCCAGTGCAGGACCTCTGACCTTGGTCAATGCCGTGGCGGCGGCAGTTGCGAAAAGCCATCCGGATGTCCTGGTCAGTACCTTGGCCTACCACGACACGGTTCAGCCGCCCAAGACCTTGCGTCCCCTCAGCAATGTGGTCATTCGCCTCTGCACCGACACCTGCATGTGGCGATACCCGTACCGTCCTGCCATGGAAACCGAGGGCTTCCGCGATGCACTGACCGGCTGGGCCGCAGTCCACGACAAGATCGGGATCTGGGACTACTCGGTCCATTTCGGCAACTACATGCAGCCTTGGCCCAGCTTCCATGCCATTGCCGAGAACTTGCGGGCCTACGCGCAGAACCACGTGGTGGGGGTGATGATCCAGGGGGCCTACCAAAGCCCCGGCAACGAGCGCGAGTTGATGCGTTCGTGGGTCTTCGCCAAACTCCTCTGGGATCCGAGCCGCGAGTGCTGGCCATTGATGCAGGATTTCATCCACGGCTACTACGGGGCTGCCGCCGGGCCGATCGAGCGGTACAACCGGATGCTCTACCAGGCGGGGCTGGCCAACCGAGGAATTGGCGAGATTCCCGATTTTCTGGCCAAGAGCCAGAAGCTCTTTGCCGAGGCCAAGCAACTTGCGGCAGGCGACGAGGCACTGGCCCGCCGGGTTGATCTCGCCAGCTTGCCGATTCTCCAGTGGGAGTTGGCGCGGGATGTGGCCACCTACAACACAGGCAAGGTGTCGGAGGCAGAGCGGTTGCGCCTGCGCGGTCTCTTGGACGCATTCGCCAAGGCGGCCGCGCACCATGGCATTCGCAGCGTGTCGGAAAGGGATAGTGTGGCGAAGTGGTGCGGCAAGATTCGGCGCATGCTCTCCGATCCCGCCCCGGCCCGACTTCAGGCCGTGTCCGTGGGCAAGGCGAGGGCGGTGGCGTATCGGCTTTCCTCCACCTGGAAGTTCCGCAAGGACG
>JABGQJ010001539.1 GCA_018648945.1 Victivallales bacterium | reverse complement strand
CTGATCGCCTGCGCGGATTCTGTGTCGGCAAGCCCGGACCGCATCTCACCGAAGAGCGGATCTTCAAGCGCCTCGCCTCGTGGCGCGTCAACGCCCTCACGGTCAACTTCACCTACGACAGTCGTCTCGACATCGAGGACGTGTCGGGCCTCCCCGCCGTCCCCCCCGCCATGGAGCCGTACCGGGGGGCACTCAACCGTCTCGACAAGATCATCGCCCTGGCCAAAAAGCACGGGATCTACATCGTCCTCGCCGGCGGCGGCGCTCTCGGCAACGACAAGATCAACGTGGCCACCGGCGAAACCACCGAGGAAAACGCAGCGCAGGAACGCGCCTACCTCGCCAACGTCATTGCCCTGCACGAGTACCTGGGCCCGAAGTACCGCAACGAGCCCACCATCCTCGCCTACAACTTCATCTCCGAACCGCACACGCCATGGATCGTCGAGAACTGGCGGACCGAAGTCGTCCC
Source organism: Victivallales bacterium (assembly GCA_018648945.1). The sequence continues at coordinate 146 of JABGQJ010001539.1, read as the reverse complement.
TCCCTTCATCAAAGCGATCCGGGCGGTGGACCCCAACACCTACCTCATCTTCTCCGCTGGCCTGTGGGGATTCCCCGACTTCGGCGGCAAGGGGAAAGGACGAGTCCAAGAGCCCTTCCCGGACCCCGCCGACAAGACCCTCTACG
>JABGQJ010001538.1 GCA_018648945.1 Victivallales bacterium | reverse complement strand
ATTCGTTTTGGTCTTTCCTGATCTTTTTCCTCCACATGAATAAATCCAACCAATGCATCCATAAACTGTTTCTCTTCAAAAAAATCAGCCACATTATCAAGCCCTTTGTTTTTGGTAGCAAATGCAAAATTGCTGCAAAATAACATGAGAAGTTTCATGAAATAAAGTTATCATTTTTATAATAAACCAATTAATTATTATGGAGTAAGATGTAGCTAATAATAACAATAGGTATCAAAGGAAAAGCTAAAGAGCAGACATAAAAAAATCCATCCGATTGATTTCGAATGGATTAGAAGTTTAATTGTGCCCAAGAGGGGAGTCGAACCCCTACGCCCAAAACAGGCACTAGGCCCTCAACCTAGCGCGTCTACCAATTCCGCCACCTGGGCAAATAATTGTGATCCCGGAAGGATTCGAACCTTCGACCCACAGCTTAGAAGGCTGTTGCTCTATCCAGCTGAGCTACGGGACCTAATACATTGCGGATTGAGGATTGTTAAATTCGGATTAATGATTTTGGTAATTATTTCGCAATCAAAAATCCGCAATCAATAATTCATTTGTCGGGGTGAGAGGATTCGAACCTCCGACCCTCTGCTCCCAAAGCAGATGCGCT
>JABGQJ010001537.1 GCA_018648945.1 Victivallales bacterium | reverse complement strand
CTGTGTGTTTCCTAGCCATGGTCTGTGCTATTTCCTTGCCTTGAACGTGGTCGCCCTGGACAGGCAGGACGAATACTGATTCCCGACTTTCTCTGACTATACATAGTGTAGGCGCTTCCAGCGTTCGCGCAAGGAAAAAGTGGCACGTTGGGGCGGCCTATCGACGCTTTTTTCCGGTGGAAGGGCTCAGCCTGGGCCATGGCCGGGACTGTGCACAGCCCGGGACTGAAGGGACTTCCGCTTACTTCCCGGACAGCAGACGCGGAAGCCGACGTTGTAGACGCGCTGGTACGGGCGGTATCGCAGGCGCACCGACGCCGTGGCGCGTGCCGGGCGATCGCGCCAGGACCCACCCCGGGCAACGCGGTCGCCCCTTCCGGCGTTTTGGTTGCGTCCATCGCTCGCAAGGTAGGGGTAGGGGCGGTACCGCGACAGTGTCCATTCCCAGACGTTGCCATGTGTGTCGTGCAATCCCCATGCGTTCGGGCTGTAGCCGCCTCCGGGGGCGGTCACGAGCTGACCGTCGTCGAGGCTCGGATGGCGTGGAATCCAGTCATCGTATTTGGTTGGATTCGCCATTGGAGTGACTTCCTTTCTGTAGGGATGGCTCACGGCGTCC
>JABGQJ010001536.1 GCA_018648945.1 Victivallales bacterium | reverse complement strand
ACCCACCGCTAGAGAAAATTAAAAAAAACGGCTCTTTGCCATCGCTCAATTTAGTCGAGAACCCCGATATTTTGGCCCATTTGAGCCAGATCGATAAGAACCGTCCGGAATTGGTCATCGGCTTTGCCGCCGAGACCGACGATGTGGTGGCCTATGCCGCAGCCAAGCTGGCTTCGAAGGGTTGCGACTGGATTTTGGCCAATGACGTATCGCCTCATACCGGGACGTTCGGCGGCGATGACAACAAGGTTCACCTCATCAGCCGCACGGCTGATGCGCCGCGCATCGAGGAATGGCCCGAGGCGAGCAAGGTCGAGGTGGCGGCGCGCCTCGCCGAACGTATTGCCGAAACTTTGGGAAGCGCGGCATGAGCGGCCAGGTGGAATTGCCCATTTGCCGCCTGCCGCACGGCATGGATTTGGCGCTGCCCGCCTATGGCAGCGCCGGCAGCGCCGGGCTCGATCTCCTGGCCGCCATCGATGCCGGGGCGGATGTGGAACTGGCGCCGGGGCAGCGCCATCTGGTGCCGTGCGGCATTTCTATCGCGCTGCCACCAGGCTATGAGGCGCAGGTGCGCCCGCGCTCCGGCCTGGCGCTCAAACACGGCCTTTCAATTCTCA
>JABGQJ010001535.1 GCA_018648945.1 Victivallales bacterium | reverse complement strand
CAGCCAACGGGAGGAACTTCCTGCTGCGCGTGAAGGACATCCCAGCCGTCCTCGACCAACTGGAACGCTGGAACAAGGACGAGGGCCATACCTTGGCAGGACGCCTGGACATGGCCCACGTTGGCATGTCAGGACACTCGTTCGGGGCCGTGACCACGCAAGCTGTGAGCGGGCAAAGGACCACGCGCGGGGGGACCGGATTGGCCGATTCACGGATTGACGCCGCAGTTGTCATGAGCCCCAGTAGTCCCCGCCGCGGAACGGCGCGCGATGCATTCAGCAAGGTCTCGTTGCCGTGGGTCCTGATGACCGGGACCAAAGACGTTTCCCCGATTGGCAATGCCGACCTGAAGTCCCGTCTTGCCGTGTTCGCTTCGTTGCCGCCCGGCGGCAAATACGAACTGGTCCTTGACGGAGCGGAGCACTCCGCCTTCTCGGAGCGATCCCCTCGCGGGAAGTCGGGGGCGCGCAATCCCAATCACCACCGCGCGATTCTGGCAGTGAGCACTGCGTTCTGGGACGCCTACCTCGGCAACGACTCATTGGCGAGAGACTGGCTTGACGGTGACGGGGCGAAGTCTGTCCTTGAGAAGAGCGATCGCTGGCAGAGGAAATGAGAC
>JABGQJ010001534.1 GCA_018648945.1 Victivallales bacterium | reverse complement strand
ATGGCGAAATTTACTTCAAAGGTAAAAATCTACTCAAACTTTCAGAAGCAGAAATGGTCGGAATGCGTGGCAATTTGATTTCAATGATTTTTCAACAACCTCAAAGCAGTCTCAACCCTGTTTTTACAGTTGGCGCACAAATCGCCGAAGTTTTTGAAATCCATAAAGACATAAAAAAACAAGAAGCCTGGGATGAAGCCGTAAAACTGCTCAAATTGGTAGGCATTCCGGATGCCGAAAAGAAGGCAAAATCTTACCCCCACGAAATGTCTGGCGGACAAGCACAACGCGTAATGATCGCAATGGCTCTAGCACTTAAACCAAAATTGCTCATCGCAGACGAACCAACCACCGCCCTCGACGTAACCATCCAAGCCCAAATTTTAGACTTAATTATAGGTTTGCGCGACAAAATGGGTACATCGGTAATTCTGATCACCCACGACCTTGGTTTGATCGCTGAAAGCGCAGACCGTGTCGCCGTCATGTACGCAGGGCAGATCATTGAACAAGCAGATATCGAAGCTGTCTTCGAAACTCCTATGCACCCCTACACAAAGGGATTAATCGCATCCGTGCCCATCTTAGGCCAAGTACAAGAAGAACTCGAAGTTATTCCTC
>JABGQJ010001533.1 GCA_018648945.1 Victivallales bacterium | reverse complement strand
AGTACCGGCCGTGTTCGCGGGCCGTGTCGTACATCGCCACCACGTTCTCGGTCAGCGAGTTGTCTTGGAGCTGGTGGGTCGGAGACATCGCGTAGCCGCCCCCGGGCATCATGATGTCCAGCGTCTCGCGCACGTCGTCTACTGTGTCCTGCACCGAGCCGGTCGCAACGGGCCCGGCCGTCGAGATGCACCCGTGGAACGACAGCTTGTCGCCGTAACGGCCCTTCAGGTAGGCGGGAGCCATGTTCGCCGCCTCCGGCTGAAGCGTGTCCACGACATCAATCCCCATCTCGATGAAGTCGTCGAAGGCCCAACTGCTCGACCCGCAACAGTGGATGATGACGGGCAGGTCGTAGGCCTTGGCCAGGTCCACGAACTGCTGATGGATCGGCCGGATCACCTTGCGGAACAGGTCGAGGCTGACGAGCGGCCCGATCTGCGTCCCAAGATCCTCGCCCATCTGGAACAGGTGGATGCCGCCCTTCGCCGCTTCGAGCGTACGCGCGGTGATCTCCAGGAGCGTCGCGCTCTTCCGCTCGATGTAGCGCAGCCCCGCGGCGTCCTCGGTCAGCAGATCTACGAGCACCTGCTCCATCGTGCGGATCATGCCCGTGCTGTTGAT
>JABGQJ010001532.1 GCA_018648945.1 Victivallales bacterium | reverse complement strand
GAGATATCACTGAAGCGCGCCAGCCGCTGCTGCCGCAGGAGAAGCCGACCGATAGTTGGGGTGAAGTCCGGGAACTGTCGCCGCAGGCAGCGAAGCACGCCCCAGTCATTGACCACCACTTCGCAGGACAGACCGTTCTGGTCGAGGATTTTCAAGTTCGCTGTGGTTCGCTGCAGACCCGCGTCGGTCACCGAGCCGGTTACGTAGGTGAATCCCCATCCCAGTTGACGGGCGGCAAACGCGGCCTGAAGGGCATCTTCGGGCGGCGGGATAAGGTGTTCGCAGAACTCCTGGCCGAAGTAGAGGCGCGACAGTTCTCCTCCCTGCTCGTAGACGCTTTCGAGCCACTTCACGGTCATTGCATGGGTGGAGTATTCGACGGCGTTCATGTCGTCGAACATGGCCGTCCAAAGGAACCCGGGCAGGCGCTCGATCTCGACCGGACGAAGGGCTTCTTCAAGGTCGAGGACGTGCTCAATCTGGGCGAAGTAGACCGCCAGTTCCATGGCTTCTCCTCAGGTCATGACGTTCTCGGTCAGGGCTGTGGCTCCGGGGGAATGGCGCGGTCATTCGGAGAGCGTACATCGTAGAAGCAGCTGCCGAGGTGGTTGCAGAATGCAGG
>JABGQJ010001531.1 GCA_018648945.1 Victivallales bacterium | reverse complement strand
CGGGTTGACGACGTGGCAACCGGTTGCCACCCCGCGCTTGTCGAGGCTGCCGGTGCTTGAGAGCCTGTCGATCTCGGAGCGGCCCGCCACTGACTCCCGGAAGGCCTCGACGGCCTGGCGCTGTTCGTCGGTGGTCAGTTCATCGACCCGCGGATGCTCCGGCGACATGACGGCGAAGGTGATTCCAAAGCTGGTGTCGGGCCGGGTTGTGTAGACCGCCAGGGACTCGACATCGGTGCGGGGTCGACCCTCGCCGTCGGCAATCGGCAGTCCGAACTGGGCACCTTCTGAGCGACCGATCCAGTGGCGTTGCATGATCTTGACCTTCTCGGGCCAGTCCAGGTCATCGAGGCCGTCGAGCAGTTCCTGGGCGTAGGCGGTGATGCGGTAGAACCACTGCTCCATGTCGCGCCGGTCGACGAGGTCGCCTGACCGCTCGCAGGTTCCATCTGGAAGCACCTGTTCGTTGGCGAGGACGGTCTTGCAGCCGGGGCACCAGTTGACGGGGGCCTCACCCCGGTAGACGAGACCCGCCTCGTAGAACTTCAGGAATATCCACTGGGTCCAGCGGATGTAGCCGGGGTCGTGGCTCCGGACCTCGCGCCGCCAGTCGTACACGGCG
>JABGQJ010001530.1 GCA_018648945.1 Victivallales bacterium | reverse complement strand
GGCTCTCGTGGGTCTGCTCGCGATCCCACGAGCAACCGCCCGGATCGCGCAGGCGGGCCATGATGCGGACGAGTTCGTGCAAGTAGTCAGTCTGGGGCATGGGGAATCCTGGAATGGGGGAAGAGTGGAATGATGGAAGAGGGGAATGATGGAATGGGGGAATGATGGAAGAGGGGGATCGGGGGATCGGGGAATGAAGGGGCGAGGACGCGTGCAGGACTACAGCAGAATACTCCATCCTTCCTTGATCTCTTCCCCATCATCCCACTATTCCACTATTCCATTCCCCCTCCCCTCCCCTCCCTTCCGGGCGGCGACCACGCGGTCGCGCTGGCAGTAGTCCTGGAGGATCTCGACGTGGGCGAACCCAGCGTCGCGGAAGATGGTGCGGGTAGCTTCGCCCTGTTCGCAGCCGATCTCGCAGAGCAACCACGCATCGGGGGCCATGAAGGGGCGACTCTCATGGGCGATTCGTGCGATGATGGCCAGCCCGTTGTTCTCGGCAAGCAGAGCCATGGGAGGTTCGTGGTCACGGACATCGATTGGCAGATCGGCATACTCACACGGAGCCACGTAAGGCGGGTTTGCCGTCACAAGCACAAACTGGGCGTCGCGTGGGGTGT
>JABGQJ010000153.1:4680-13095 GCA_018648945.1 Victivallales bacterium | reverse complement strand
CCGAGGGTGATGTGGTCGGGATGGAGCAGGTCGCCGAGGATGCCGCAGCAGCGCCCGACCATAAAGGCATTGACCTCGACGATGCCAGTGGCGTCTTCGTCCCCCGCCCGCCAGAGATCCTCAATCTCTTTCGGGCTGGGTTCGGTGGGCCAGCGGAGGGGGTAGCGCCAAGTGGCGAGGCGGCCAAGGGACCGTGCCGAGCAGTAGGCCTCGGCGGAGGCGGCGACCCCATAGGCGACCGGGCCGACCGTGCCGATGCGGATATGACCGATTTCCGGAGAACGTCCGTTGACCCCGTAGTAGGGCTTGCCATCGAAGACCATGCCTGCTCCGAAACCGGTGGCGCAGGTGAGATAGATGAGCCGCTGGGGGCGGCGGTCGAGTCCCCATTCATACTCGGCCAGGGCGCAGGCGGCGGCATCGTGTTCCAGATTCACTGGTACTCCCAGTTCGCGCTCCAGGCGTTCGCGGAGTGGGATCTCCCGCCAGCCCGGCAGGTTGGGGGGCTCGTGGACAATGCCCTGGTCGGCATCCACCGGTCCGCCGATGGAGACGCCAGCTGCGGTGACCGGTTGCTCGGCGATAAGCTCGCGAGCGGCCTGCACCAGTTCGGCAATCATTGGCTCGGGACCGCGCTCGGCGTTGGAAGCCCATTCGTGGCGGGCGAGAATCCGGCCGTTCGCAGTGCCCAGGCAGACGGCGCACTTGGTTCCACCCACATCGAGCCCGAGCAGAACAGACGTGTCGTTCTTGTCGCTTGTCTGGGACATATCTGTCGTGTCTCCTGTTTGCGGAAGTGCGGCTCTCGATGTCCGGGGATTGGAAAGGGAAGGTATGGTATGGGGACTGGTTTTCCAGGTGGGGGAAGGGGTTGGGGCAGCAGAATCTCGCTTCCTTGCCCTTCCATCACCTCCCGTTCACAGACGGCGTGGGTGTTGGGTTTGCGTAACTGGCACCCAGAGTGCTGCCTTCATATCGATCTTCTGTGAGTTTGGCGTGTCTGTGCAGATGAAGAAGCCGATGGTATAGAGATACAGCCGAGGATCCCCCCTTGCCCGACCGACAGTCCGAGAATATGCTGAGTCAGTTCCCCTCTCCGGGGACGCGGCTGGTGCTGCACCGAGGCGGCATTCTGACGGTTGAGGTCCGGGGTGGGGCTGCGGGCTCGGCGAGAGCCTATCTGCGGACGAATCTTGGACGTGGGGCCGTGCGTTGGGCGGAGGTCTTGGCATTTGCCGAGGAAGGCCGGGCAATCCTGCACCGGGACTGGCACGATCTGCCCATGCGCGAGGTCGGGCCAGGGCACTTCCGGATTGATCTGCCGCTGGTCGAGACGGGCGTGTTCGAGGCAAAGGCATTCCTGCTGTTGGACGGGGACGACGAGGTCCAGTGGGTGAAGGGCGAGAATCTGCGGCTCAAGGTGGAGTCCGAGGAGTCCTGCTGCCTCAACTCCATCTACACGGTGTTCCCACGCCAGTTCGGTCGGCAACCATGGCTCGACGACGGGTTGCGGGAGAGCATTGGGCGACTCGACGATGCTGGGTACCACGTGATCCCCCCGTCGGGCACGTTCCGGGACGTGATCGGCAAACTGGATGAGATTGCCGACCTGCGGATGCGGATCCTCCAGCTCCTGCCGGTCCATCCCGTGCCCACGACCTTTGCGCGGATGGGGCGGTTTGGCAGTCCCTTCGCAGCCGGCGATTACCGAACGGTGGATCCGGCGATGGCGGAGTACGATACGGCGGTGCCGCCGATGGGCCAGTTCCGGGAACTGGTGGATGCGGCGCATGCCCGCGGCTTGCGCGTGTTCCTGGATATGCCTGCCAACCACACAGGTTGGGCTTCGGCCCTGCAGAACCACCACCCCGAGTGGTTCGAGCGGACCCCGGACGGGGCGTTCGTGCAGCCCGGCGCCTGGGGCGTGGTATGGGCGGACTTGGTGGCGCTGGACTATGGCCACCACAGCCTGTGGCGGTACATGGGCGAGGTGTTTCTGCATTGGTGTCGGCACGGAGTGGACGGCTTCCGCTGCGATGCCGGCTACATGCTGCCTACCGGAGCATGGCAGTACATCCTCGCGAAGGTCCGGAGCGAGTACCCCGATGTCGTGTTCCTGCTCGAGGGATTGGGCGGTCCCAAGGCGACGACCAATGCCTTGCTTGGGGATGTCGGTCTTGACTGGGCCTACTCGGAGCTTTTTCAGGTCTGCGACCGGGAGGGGATCTACAGATACCTGGGACGGGCCTCCGAGACCTCCCGAACCGTGGGCACGCTGGTGCACTTTGCAGAGACGCACGACAACAGTCGCCTGGCCGCCGCGTCCCACACCTACGCGCGGATGCGGACGGCACTGAGCGCGCTCTGCTCCGAACATGGCGCCTTTGGCATCACCAACGGGGTGGAGTGGTTTGCCACCGAGAAAGTGGATGTGCATGGGGCCAGCGAACTGAACTGGGGAAGCGAGACCAACCAGCGGGAACAGCTGCGACGTCTTGGGACCATTCTGGAGACGCAGCCGACCCACCATCCCGGCGCGGCATGGGCGCGCGTGCAGAGCGGGGATGGGAATGCCCTGGCCTTGCGCCGTTGGGCACCGGGCGGGGAATCAGTATTGGTGTTGGTGAACCTCGACTGCGAGCATGCGGTGGATGTGGCCTGGGAGGATGCCCCTGTGGAGGTGCTGCACGATTTGCTGTCGGGCGGTCGCTGGGAACCCCGGCACCATGGCACATCCTGCGTGCTTGGGCTGGCACCGGGGCAGGTCCTGTGCCTGACGGAACGGGAGGAGGCCCTGGCCCTGGTGGACGCGGCGGCTTCGCGCTCGCCCCATGTACCGGACGCCATCCTGGCGCAGCGTCTTCGCATGCAGGCCCTGGTCACACGGGTGGGCTGCTGCGGCTACGTCGATCTGGCTGACGTCGATCTGGTCAGGGACACGCAACTGCTGGCAAGTGATCCGAGGACGTTTGTCCGGCAGCTCGTGGACGACGCCACCTACACACCGGTGGTCGAGTGGCGGTTGGGGCGGGATGAGAAGCGCGTCGTGATGGTCCCTCCCGGACACGTTCTGATTCTGCGTGGCACGCTGCCGTTCGCCGCCTGGCTCTCGTTTGATGGGCGGGTACGGACCGTCCGTCGGGCGTTCCCCTTGGAGGATGGCAAGTGGTGCATTCTGCTGGTCGCGCCAGCGGGTGTGACCGGCGACGGCGAGTTGGTGGTGGAGTCCTACACCGGATCGCAGACGCAACGCGTAACTGGGATCGTGCGTCTTCTGTCGGCTCTGCCGGAGGGGGCGTTGTCCCTGCGTCTGGGACGTCGGCAACTCGTTGGCCCGGAGTGCCCCCATACGGTGCTGGCCAATGGTCTGGGAGGCATGGCGCAGGTGCGGGCCGCATGGGGGCAGATCGCGAGCAAATACGACGCGTTCCTGGCGGCGAACCTGCATCCTGCCCATCCGGTGGACCGAACCGTGGTGCTGACCAGGCTGCGCGGTTGGGTGGTCCATCGCGACTACTCCAGCGATCTCGGCCCGGTCTGTCAGGTTGGCTTCGAGGTGGATGGCGCGGGGCGGGCCATGTGGGATTTCGACGTGCCGGTGGGCATGGGCGCCCAGGTGCGTCTGCGGCTCCTGCTCTCGCTTGCCGACGCTGCCAACGAGGGCTGCCTGCGGGTCAGCCGTCTGGGCGGCGTGCCCGATGCTCTCGCGGCAGAGCGGGAGGTGAGGATCATCCTTCGACCGGATCTGGAGTGGCGCTCGAACCACGAGGTCAGCAAGGCGTATCTGGGTTCCGAGCACACGTTCCCTGCAGCGGTGATGGGGCATCCCGACGGCTTCGATTTCGTTCCGGAATCCCGGGCGGGCCTGCGCCTGCGGGCCTCTCGCGGGGACTTCTTTCGCGAGCCGGAGTGGATATATGGGGTGCCGTTGCCGGTGGATGCGGAGCGCGGCATGGAGGCGGCGACTGACCTGTTCAGTCCCGGCTATCTTGCCTTCGACCTGGCGGAGAGCGAGGAAGCGGCGATTGTCTTCCGGGTAGGCAAGAGGGCTCCGGCACCGCCGGTGGAAGGGGCTGCCCCCCCTACCGAGCCAGCAACGCTGGCGGCGGTGTTGCGCCGCTCGTTGGCCAGTTTCGTGGTCCGGCGGGACGATTCCCGGACGATCATTGCCGGCTATCCCTGGTTCCTCGACTGGGGGCGGGACACCTTGATTGTTCTGCGCGGCGTGGTCGCGGCGGGTGAATTGGCGGTGGCCAGGGACATTCTACTGCAGTTCGCGCGCTTCGAGGACCGGGGGACCTTGCCGAACCTGATCCGGGGCGACGACCAGTCGGACCGCGACACCAGCGATGCGCCCCTGTGGTTCCTCGTGGCTACCAGGGATCTCCTGCGTGCGGTCTCGGGTGCAGAAGACCTTTTGGACGAGAGCTGTGGCGGGCGCACATTGCGGGATGTTCTGGTCTCGATCGGTCGACATTATCTCGCCGGCACGCCGAATGGGATTGTCGTCGATGACGCGAGCGGGCTGGTCTTCAGCCCCTCCCACTTCACCTGGATGGATACCAACTACCCGGCGGGGACCCCGCGCGAGGGGTACCCGGTCGAGATCCAGGCCCTCTGGCATGCCGGGTTGCGGTTCCTGGCGGAGATCGATCCGGCAGGGGGGTGGGCAGCGGTCGCGGACACCGTGCGGCAGTCGGTCACCCGTTTGTATGTGCGCCCGGGCCTGCCAGGCCTGAGTGACTGTCTGCACGCTTGGCGAGGCATGTCTGCCGCCGAGGCGACAGCCGATGATGCGATACGCCCGAATCAACTTTTTGCCGTGACCCTGGGAGATCTGCTTCCTCCGGCCGTGGCTCGTGATGTGGTGCTCGCTTGCGAGGAGCTACTGACGCCGGGTGGCATCCGCAGCCTGGCTGACCGCGAGTTGAGCCATCAGTTGCCAGTCTCCCTCGATGGGCACCTTCTCAACGATCCCCACTGCCCCTACGCGCCGGTCTACAGCGGGGACGAGGACCGCTCTCGCAAACCCGCCTACCACAATGGGACCGCGTGGAGCTGGGTGTTCCCCAGCTACTGTGAGGCGCTGGTCCTGACCTTTGGCGAGTCGGCGCTGGCGGCGAGTCGGGCGCTCCTGGGCTCCTGCGTGGAGGAACTGGGGCGCGGCTGCCTCGGGCATCTGGCGGAGGTGTACGATGGCAACGCACCGCATCTGCCCAAGGGGTGCGGCGCCCAAGCCTGGGGGGCCTCGGAGGCGTTGCGGGTGATGGGAATCCTCGATGAACCCAAACTTGGCCCCGAACTTGCAGGGGAATGACGGGTCACATATGAGAAGTGCACGTTGAGGGTTGAGTGCACACAATTGTCACCATCGAGCCACAAATCTGTCGGTATTCACCTGGCTCGGGTAGAAACCCAGAGGCAACACAATGGCCAAGAAAAAGAGTACAGCCAGTCGGCGCAGAGTGACGTTCGTTCTACGGGCAGCCGCGGGCAGCAAGGTGTTCGTGGGGGGCACGTTCAATTCCTGGGCCTACCAGAAGAAGCAGCTCAAGGAGACTGCGGAAGGCGGGGTTTTCAAGGGCGTGTGCATGGTTGCCCCCGGGCTCTACGAGTACAAGTTCAACGTGAACGGCAGCTGGTGTGTCGATCCCGAGAACCCGAGCTTCTGCCAAAACGAGTTTGGCACGTTGAACAGCGTCCTGGAGGTCCAGTAGCGAGTGGCGGACCATCGTTGCCTCCTGTGGACATGACGCGCAGCGGTTGCGGTCCCTGCCATCGCCGGTATCTTTCTGTTCCCCCTTCCCCTCGATATCCCCCATCGACTCGGTGGCTTCCCGGCCAATCGGGCCATCCTGTAGCCTAGGATCTGTTCTTGAACGCCGCATCCACCAAAACTGCGCCCCGCATCCTGATCGTCACGCCCGAGATCACGTACCTTCCTCAGGGCATGGGGAATATGGCGAACCGGATGAAGGCGAAGGCCGGAGGTCTGGCCGATGTCTCGGCTTCCCTGGTCTCCGCGCTGTTCCATTTGGGCGCGGATGTGCATGTGGCCTTGCCGCACTACCGACGCATGTTCCATGTGGACGTGAACCAGTTGATCAGCGAGGAGCTGCGGATTTATCTCAGCCACCTCTCCGACAACCGCATCCACTTGGCCGAGGACCGGGTGTTCTATTACCGCGACCGGGTGTACAGCTCCTATCTGGAGGACAGCTACAAGGTGAGCTTGGCATTCCAGCGGGAAGTGCTGAACAACATCATCCCCCGAGTGAACCCGGACCTGATCCACTGCAACGACTGGATGACCGGACTGATTCCGGCGATGGCGCGGCGGATCGGGGTGCCGTGTCTCTTCACGCTGCACAATATCCACACCCAGAAGATGACGCTGGAGAAGGTGGAGGACACGGGGATCGATGCCGCCGAGTTCTGGCGCTATCTCTACTACGACCGCGTGCCGGACAGCTACGAGGAGACGCGCTGGAGCAACCCGGTGGACATGCTCACGAGCGGTATCTTCGCCAGCCACTTCATCAATACTGTGAGCCCGACCTTCCTGGAGGAAATCGTGGACGGCCATCATAGCTTCGTGCCCGGGCACATCCGCCGCGAAGTGGCTGCCAAGAAGGCGACGGGCTGCGCGGTCGGGATCCTGAATGCGCCGGACGAGGACTACGATCCCTCCACCGACGAGGCGCTGCGCCAGCAGTACGGACCTGAGACGCAGGCCGAAGGGAAGCGCGCCAACAAGGTGGCGCTACAGGAGAAGCTGGGATTGCGGGTTGATCCCGAAGCCCCGCTCTTCTTTTGGCCCAGCCGTCTTGACCCCATGCAGAAGGGCTGCCAGTTGCTGACCGACATTCTGTTCCGGATGGTCTCGGACTACTGGGACCAGCATCTCCAGGTGGCGGTGGTCGCGAACGGTGAACACCAGCGGCACTTCCACGAAGTCGTCCGGTTCCACGACTTGCACGAACGGGTGGCGGTCTGCGACTTCGACGAGAGTGTTTCACGACTCGGCTTCGCGGCTTCGGACTTCATGCTGATGCCCTCCCGTTTCGAGCCGTGCGGTCTGCCGCAGATGATCAGCCAGATCTACGGCTCCCTGCCGGTGGTACACGATACGGGCGGGTTGCACGACACCGTGTCCCAGTTGGACGTGACGGCGGATACCGGCACTGGCTTCCTCTTCGAGGTCTACGACAGCGGCGGCCTGCGCTGGGCTGTGGATCAGGCGATGGAATTCCATGCCCGGCCTGCGGAGGTGAAGGAGGCGACCGTGGGGCGGGTGATGGCGGATGCCTCGCAGCGGTTCACCCACAACGTCACGGCCCGCCAGTACATCGATATCTACGAATCGATGCTCCAGCGGCCGCTGGTGAACCACCTATGACGGCCGGTCTGCCGAACCTGCCCACGCCCTTCGGGGCCGATCCATACCTTTCCTCCTACCGGAGCGAGATCGCGAGGCGTCGGGAGTCCGTGGATCGCATGCGGCTGCGGATGGCGATTGGACAGCCCCTGGCAGAGGTCGCGCTCGCGCACCAGTATTTTGGGTTGCACCGGGACGACCGCGAGTGGCGGTTCCGGGAGTGGGCACCGAATGCGTCCGCCATCTGTCTGGTGGGGGATTTCTCCGACTGGCAGGAGGAGGAGCGTTTCTCCCTGCGCCGCCTGGCGAACGGGGTCTGGCAGGGGCGTTTCCCGCTGGACTGGCTCTGTCATGGCCAGCGATATCGCCTGCGTCTGCGCTGGCCGGAGGGGGAAGGTGAACGGGTGCCGGCCTATGCCACCCGGGTGGTGCAGAGCGAAGAACACGGCACCTTCGATGCGGCGATCTGGTCGCCGGATCAGCCGTACCAGTGGCAGCATTCCGTGCCCCCCGCGCCGCTCGCCCCGCTGGTCTACGAGGCGCATGTGGGGATGGCGCAGGAGGAGGCGAAGGTGGGCAGTTTCACCGAGTTCCGCATGACGGTCCTCCCTCGCATCGCCGCTGCCGGCTATACCACTGTGCAGTTGATGGCCGTGGCCGAGCACCCCTACTACGGCTCCTTCGGCTACCATGTGGGCAGTTTCTTCGCCGTGTCCTCGCGCTTCGGGACGCCTGACGAGTTCCGGGAACTGGTGGATGCCGCCCATGGCCTGGGATTGCGGGTGGTGATCGACTTGGTGCACAGCCACTCTTGCCGGAACGAGGTGGAGGGACTCTCCCGTTTCGACGGCACGCCGACCCAGTATTTCCACGCTGGCGACCGGGGGGAACACCCCGCCTGGGATTCCCGCTGCTTTGACTACGCCAAGACCGAGGTCCTGCGCTTCCTGCTCTCCAACTGTCGCTTCTGGCTCGACGAGTACCGGGTGGATGGATTCCGTTTCGACGGTGTGACCAGTATGCTCTACCACGACCAT